>JAXDQG010000783.1:0-4220 GCA_034667945.1 Acidimicrobiia bacterium
GCTGTCCGTCACGGAGCGCGCCGACAACGCTGCCACCGACCGGGACTTCGCCGCCCGGGCCCAGCAGCTGGGGCGTCGCCGGCCACTGCATCACATCGGCGACGACGGTTTCGTGGCCAGCAACGACTCCGTTGTCATCCGCAAGGACAACAAGGTGCTCTCCGTCGACGTATCCAACCTTCCCCAGTCGTTCGGCAACCCGGCGATCACCCGGGAGGATGTCGCCTTCGACGTGGCGACCGTGATCATGGATTGCTGGATCGGTGGCTGAACCCGACCGCGCCTATCGGCACCCCAGCTTCGCGGGGCGCAGCGCGGCGGGGCGCATGTTCCTCAGTCGTCGACCCGGAAGCCAACCTTCATGGTGACCTGGTAGTGGGAGACGGCACCGTCGGCCAGCGCCCCGCGGATCTCCACGACCTCGAACCAGTCCAGGCCGTGGAGGGTTTTCGAGGCACGAGTGAGGCCGTTGACGATCGCCTCCTGCAACCCATTCGGCGACGAGCCGACGATCTCGGTCAGTCGATAGGTGTGCTCGCTCATGTGCCCTCCCGGGTGCCGAACGCCAACGTGGAACCTGATCCGGGATCGTAGGAGCGCGGGTTCCCGCCTGCGCCATAAATCGCACATGCGCTCGGACCTCGCCGACTCTGTCAGAATCGGCACGGTCTGGACCCGAGTGGTCAGCATCCGCAGGAGCGGCCGGAACCATCCGGCCCGAGAACAGGGGGACGCCGTGCCGGGACCGCTGGACGGAATCAAGGTCATCGAGTGCAACCGTGTGGCGCCCGGATCGCTCACGACCGTGCTGCTTGCCGACATGGGCGCCGACGTCATCCGCGTGGTCGAGCCGAGCCCCGCGAATCCCGACCTGACCGACCAGGGCGACAGCTCGAAGGAAGCCGAGAAGCGGCGCCGCCGGGCTGGCTTCTGGGTCGACCGCAACAAGCGGAGCCTCAGTCTCGATCTCAAGAAGCCCGAGGCGCAGGGAGTGCTCCGCAAGCTGGCGGCCGAGGCCGACGTCCTGGTCGAGGGCTTCCGACCGGGAGTCATGGCCCGCCTCGGTGCCGACTACGCCACCCTCAGCGAGCTCAATCCCCGCCTGGTGTACTGCTCGCTCTCGGGGTTCGGCCAGGACGGCCCCTATCGCGACTTCCCGGCCCACGACATCAACTACCTCTCGTTGGCCGGCGTGCTGAACCAGCTGGGACAGCCGGACGAGCCGCCGACCATCCCGCTCAACCTGGTGGCCGACTACGCCGGCGCCTCGATGCACGGCGCGCTGGGTGTCATGTTCGCCCTCTTCGCCCGGGAGCGGACGGGTAAGGGTCAGTTGGTCGACGTGGCCTACCTCGATGCGACCATCTCGCTGCTGTCGGCTGTTCCGTCCTTCATGGCCTTCTTCGGCGGTGGCCCCGAGCCCCGGCGGGGCGTGGGCACCTTCGACGGCAGCAGGCCTTACTACACGACCTATGAGTGCGCCGACGGCAAGCTGCTGTCGATCGGCTCCACCGAGCCGCACCTCTGGCACAACTTCTGCGACGCGGTGGATCGACCGGACCTCAAGGCCGCCGAGCTGAAGCCGGGCGAGGCCATGCGCGGTCCCCGGCCGGAGCAGGTCGAGGCCAAGAACGAGGTCGCCGCCCTGCTGCGTACCAAGACCCGCGACGAGTGGTACGACATCCTCACGAAGGCTGACGTCTGTGTGGGCAAGGTGTACGACCCGGGCGAGGTCTTCGAGGATCCGCAGGTCCGCCACCGCGACATGGCCGTCGAGATCGATGTTGGCGGAGCGTCCGCCCTCAACCCCGGCGTGGCAATCAAGCTGTCGGACACGCCCGGCTCGGTGCGATTCCCCACGCCCCTGCCCGGCTCGCACACCGACGAGATCCTGACGTCGCTGGGCTATGCGGCCGACGACATCAATGAGCTGCGTCGCGCCGGCGCCATCTGAGCGACCAGCCGCGCACTCGCGGGTTCAGTCCGCGCCGTGAACGGGAAGAACTGGTCCATGACCGAACATCCGACCCCCGATGACCCGCAGAAGGCGACCCAAGGTCGAACGGAAGCGCGTGAAGACGACGACACCGTGACCGCCCCGGATCCCTCGCGCGTGCCCGACCCCGAAGACGGTCCTCCGCCCGAGGGATATGGCGGCACCGACGGCAAAGACGACCAGTCTCGCTGACGCGCACCGCGCGGCTTCTAAAGGAACACGAGCGCTACCGGTTCCTCTATCGAACGCCGTCAGTGCCGGTTCCCAGCGGTTCCCACCGAAGCTGCGCGAACGCTTCGGGCGGAGCCGACGCCCTCGCCGATCAGGCGGCCTCCGGCCGACCGGCCATGACAAAGACCTGCTGCAACATGGAGGCCGCTCGACGCAGCATGGCGATCGGCACCTCGGGCCTCGTTCGCAGCACCTCCTCGAAACGTGCGCCGTCTATCACGTAGACCTTCATCGGCGTCGAGGCCGTTACCGTGGCGCTCCGCAAGCTGCGAGTGAGCATGGCCATCTCGCCGATCGTCTCGCCGGGGCCGACGCTTCCCACCAGCTCGCCACCCACCTCCACCGAGGCGATGCCTTCGACCACCACGATGCAGTCCGGCGAAGGTCGACCCTGACGACACAGCAGGGTGCCCGGCGGGAGGTCACGGGGCTGACTGATGCGGGCGATCTCGGCCAACTCGTGGTCCGAGCATCCTCGGAACAGCTCCACTTCGCCGAGGCGGCGGATCTTCGGGTCGGTCTCGATCTCCGGGTTCATGCGGGTCAGCCTGGACGGCCACGGATCTCCCGTCTGCAGCACGTGCGGCACTCGACGGCAGGGCACCGTCGACCTGGTCATCTCCCGTCGATTGCGGCCATGGACGCCTATGCTGCGGCCCTGTGGCCAGGGAGGATGGGCTCGGCACGGGGTTCTTCACGGCGCTCACCCCGGGCGATCGCAACATCCTCGAAGCCGAGAGCCGCCGTCGGACCTACCCGGCTGGCACCGTGTTGTTCATCGAGGGTGACCAGGCGCAACATGTCCTCGTCATCCGCCGGGGCCTGATCAAGCTCACGAAGGGCGCACCCGACGGCCGCGAGGTCGTGATCGAACTGCGGGGAGCAGGTGAGATCCTCGGCGAGCTCTCGGCCATCGACGGCGAGCCCCGCTCGGCCACCGGAGTGGTGATCGAACCCACCGAGGTGCTCATCATCGGCAACGAGCGCTTCCGGGCGCTGCTCGCCACCCACGCCTCGCTTGGCGCTTCCGTGCTCACCACGGTCGTGTCCCGCCTCCGGGAGGCGTCGGCCCGTCAGCTCGAGATGGGGACCGCCGACGCGCTGGGGCGGGTCGCCCGACGACTTGTCGAGCTGTCGGAGTTGCGGGGACAGCTACGAGACGGCGAACTGAGTTTGTCCTCCCCTATCTCGCAACAGGAGCTCGCCGATTGGGCCGGCGTCTCACGGGACGCCGTCGTCCGGGCGTTGACGACCCTGCGCCGACTCGGCTGGGTGGACACCGGACGACGCCAGTTCGTCATCCGAAATCTGGAGGCGTTACGCCAACGGGCAGAGGGTTGAGGGCTGAGGTCAACCTCCTGTAGAGGTCGAGCGTTCCCGTTCAGCAACGCCATGACGTGCCCTTCGACGGCGGTCACGCCCACCCTCTGCCGAATGTTCGTCATCCGCTGGCGGGACGCACGGCAGACAACCGAAGCCCGATCCGGGAGTCTGACCGGGTGACCCGGTTGAGCCGTTTCTTGTACCGGCACCGACGGCTGGTGCTGATCCTCACCCTTGTGGCGCTGCCGATTGCAGCCATCTCCGGCGCGGGTGTGCACGACCGGCTGACCGCCGGAGGGTTCGTGCCGCCGTCGGCTGCATCGACCCATGGCAGCGATGAGCTCGAGCGACTCTTCAACGCTGGACCCTCCAATTTCATCCTCCTGGTCCGGGCTCGCACCGGCACAGTGGCAGATGGTGTGAACACCGCGGCCGGGCGCGCCCTGACCGCCGAGTTGGCCGCAGAGCCAGGCGTGACCGACGTGCTGTCGTACTGGAACATCCCTGTGGATCCGCCGGAGCGTTCGCCACTTGGCGACTTCACGGAGACGCAGGCGATCATTGCCGCCCGTCTGCTCGGTGACGAGGACGCTCAGCGGCACGCGGCCACGCTCCTCGCGCCGAAATACACCCGGATCGACGAGCACTTCATCGTGACCACAGGCGGCCC
>JAXDQG010000784.1:0-7503 GCA_034667945.1 Acidimicrobiia bacterium
AGGAGCTGTGCCAGGACGTCATAGCTCGATTCGGACGGGCTGCCGGACCCGGACCACTGGCGTTCGACGCCTCCTGCGCCCGCCGGATTGGTGAGCTTGGCCTCTACCTGCGCCAATCTCACGCCGAGCGCGACCTCGAGCGCCTGGGCGCGCTCGTCCGGCGTGGTGCCGCGGCCGGACCCGGTGACGTGGGGAGCGGCAGCCGGCATCGAGGCGTCCGGCCGCAGTAGACAAGACGTCATGAGCAGCGTGCGTATCCCGGCCGCATGCCCGCCGGCAGCGTCCGACCGGGCGAGGTTGGGCTGATGGGTCGTCCTCCCCGCTGTGAATGGACGCTGGTCCACGCCGTGCGACAGCAGGCCGAGGTGCAGGGCGATCGACCATTTCTGCGCTTCGAGGACGGTCAGAGCTTCACCTTCCGGTCACTTGATCAACGCAGTGACGAGGTAGCGCGATCGCTGGCTGCGTTGGGCGTCCAGGCGGGGGACCGGGTCCTCGGGATGATCGGCAACCGAGCCGAGAACCTCCTGGCGATGCTGGGGACGAACAAGCTCGGAGCGGTCTGGGTGCCGGTGAACACCGGGCTGCGCGGCGTTTTCCTCCAGCATCAACTGCACAACGCCGAGCCTCGGGTCGTGATCCTCGAGGATGCGCTGGCGGCGAACCTCCACGATGTGGAGGCCGGACCGGTTCCGCCATCGGCCACCGTGGTGGTGGGCGACCCGTCCCTTTCACTGCCGGGCTGCCTGGCGAAGGGGCGGCGCCTGACCTTCACCGAGCTCGACCGGCTCAGGAGCCCTGCATCCGCCGCTATGGACCTGGTGCTGCCCGCCGTGGGGGACATCGCCATGATCATGTACACCTCGGGGACGACCGGGCCCTCGAAGGGCGTGCTGATGCCCCACGGTCACTGCTACCTGCTGGGACTGGGTGCGGCCGAGGCCACGGGCCTGACGGCTGACGACCGTTACCTCGTGTGCATGCCGTTCTTCCATGCCAATGGGCTGCTGATGCAGTTCGCGGCGTGCCTCATCGCCGGGGCCGAGGTGGTGGTGGCCGAGCGGTTCCGGGCAACGACGTGGTTGGAGGAGGTGCGCGCCAGCGGGGCGACACTGACCAACGGCTTGGGCGTCATCCCCGAGTTCATCTACCGCCAGCCGCCGACCGACGGAGATCGCGACCATCGCCTGCGGCTGATGATGGCGGTGCCGATCGCGGAGGAGTGGGGGAAAGCGTTCGAGGAACGGTTCGGTGTGCCGTTCCTTCAGGGCTTCGGGATGACCGAGTGCAACATGGTGGCCTACAGCCGTCCGGGGGTGGAGCCGCTGGAGCCCGGGTGCGCCGGGTACGTGCTCGACGAGTGGTTCGAGGTGCGCATCGTCGATCCGGAGACTGATGAGCCGCGGCCGCAGGGCGAGGTGGGCGAGATCGTGGTGCGGCCGAAGGTGGCTGGGTGCTTCATGGCCGGGTACTTCCGCATGCCCGACCGGACGGTGGAGGCATGGCGGAATCTGTGGTTTCACTCCGGCGATGCCGGGCGCTTCGACAGCGCCGGGAGGCTGCACTACGTCGATCGGCTCAAGGACTGCATTCGCCGGCGGGGCGAGAACATCTCCAGCTTCGAGATCGAGCAGGTGCTCAACGCCCATCCCGCGGTGGCCGAGTCTGCGGTGGTCGGCGTGAAGGTCGCCGGCGCCGGGGGAGAGGACGAGGTGAAGGCGTATGTGGTGGCGTCACCGGGCGCCGAGCTGGATCCGCGGGAGCTGCTGGATTGGTGCTCGCCGCGGATGCCGTACTTCGCGGTGCCGCGCTTCGTCGAGTGGGTGAGCGAGCTGGCCAAGACGCCGACTGGGAAGCTGCAGAAGGTTGCCCTGCGGGAAGTGGGAGTCACCGAGCGGACGTGGGACCGCGAAAGCGTGGGATACGTCGTTCGGCGCTAGGTGTTTTCCAGCGCTCTCCGTGGTTCCCTGCCTACGCCTCGTCGCCGGCGAAACATCGGCGCCGTTCATCCCACGTTCGACGCTTTCGACAGCCTCTCCCGTCGAATCGACGTCGAATCGACGGACTATGCGACGAAAGCTACGTCCTGCCTTAGAGCCATTTTGTGGTGATGAGACCGCGCTGCGTGAGATTTTGTACGACTCAGTCGACTACTTTGACTGGCGGGGTCGGCTCGCTCATGCGCGCCGTCACCACCTCGTCGGGCATGGTCATGAGCTTCTTGTAGGCGTCCGGCGGATACACCATGTGCGGCTTGGACGGGTTGATCGCCGGCTGGGCAACCCCGCCACCATGACCGGTGTAGTTCGTCGGTCGGATGAATCGCGCCAGATCGTCTGCACCAATTCCCGCCAATCCGGCTACTTCGGGATCGATCCACGCCCGCTCGTCGATGCCCACTTCGCTGGTGGAGATCTCGAGGTTCAGCCCTTCTGGCCCGGCGAAATAGATCGACTTGCACATGCCGTGATCCAACGGTCCGAAGACGTTCACGCCGCGATCGCGAATGCGATCCCGCAGCACCAGCAGCTCCGCTTCGGAGTCGACGTTGAACGCCACGTGCTGCATGGTCCCAGGTGCCGACGGACAGCCGGGATTGGCCGCATGGCTCACGCCCAGCTGCGGGTTGATGTCGGCGATCTGCGGATTCTGCACGAACGCCACATAGCTGTGATCGTTCAGACGCACAAAGCCATGGAACGTGTTCTCCACGCCGTGCATCCAATAGAGGGCCTTCAACTCGGCACCCAGCACGTCGGTGAAGAACTCGATCTGCGCCTTGATGTCACCGGTGCAGATGGCGAGATGGTGGACGCCGTTCACAAGTCCCATCGTGTGCTCTCTCTATTCTCTTGGCCCGATTGAGCGTTCAATCAACAACGCGTCGCAGGAACGCTACCTCCGCTCACACCCCCGGCGCCTTGGCATCCATGATCCAGTAGACGACGTCCTCCTGATCCCGTCGACCCCACACCCCTTCGGTGCCCCGTCCCTTTCCTGGCGGGA
This sequence comes from Acidimicrobiia bacterium, assembly GCA_034667945.1. Classification (GTDB taxonomy): domain Bacteria; phylum Actinomycetota; class Acidimicrobiia; order Acidimicrobiales; family CAIXPF01; genus JAXDQG01. The sequence continues at coordinate 3,007 of JAXDQG010000784.1, forward strand.
CCGGGTCCACCCGGCGCCATTCGGTGGCCACGACCCGGTGCGCGATGCGCCACTCGCCATTCCTGCGCTCGAATCGATCGACATAGCGAATGCCGAAGACGTCATCCTTGCCGCCCCCGTCCTCACCGATCTGGCGGTGATACGCCACCGCGTACGTCTCGGCGCGCGCCCGCGCAGCATCGCCGTCGAATCCCACCTCGATCAGCATGTTGCCCATGAAATGCATCGTGGCGGCGAAGCGGGGCAGGAACCGCTGCGCCGAGCGGATGAACTCCTCGACGTTGCCCCTGAACATCCCGTGATCGTCATAGGCGTCGTCGTGATAGCACGAGCGCACGAGGTCGAAATCGAGACGGTCGATCCCCCGCGCATAGCGGTAGATGACGTCAGCGATCTCCTGACGGGCGAGCAGTGTCTCGATGGTCATCGCCCTGTTGTAGCCCTCGTAGCGCCGCCTCGCTCGCCGATTCGCCCCGCAGAAGCAGCGGCTCGCCCCGCAGAAGCAACAGCGACGCCGAGTCGACCCCGCACAGCTAACCCTCGCCGACCGCCTCCTCCATGCCGATCGTCGCCATGGAGGACCACGTGCTCGCAACCGCATGGGACAGCACGACCAGATCACGCAGCTCCCCGTCCCGATCGCGCACGTGATCCTTGAGGAGTGCCTCGGGCTCGAACCCGATGCCCTGGAACATGTTGATCGGAGCCGTCTGTTCGGCGATCACCTCGACCACCAGCTTGGCCAGCCCAAGGTCGAGCGCAGTCAGCAACCCGGCGCGAGCCAGTGCCCGACCCAGCCCGTCGCCCCGGGCGGCCGGATCGACCACCACCCGCAGCTCGGCCACATGTGAGGACCAGCCCACACCCGGGAAGACCGCGACATACCCCACCACATCACCCGCAGGGGTCAGGGCGAGCTGGCGCCGGTTGTGCCGATCGGTCGTCCAGGCCGCCACCGATTCGGGATCGAGCACGTCCTCCTTGAAGAAGGTCCGGTCGCCCTCGGGTATGCGCTGGAAGAACGCGGCCAAGCGGTCGCGGTCGCCCGGTTCGACTGGTCGGATGTCCATCGATGCTCCTGCAGGCTGATATGGCCGGGGCCCGGTCAGGCCCGATCGCTGTGTCGCCGGACCCAATCCGCCATGGCCGGAAGCGTCCGACGGTGTGCGCCCTTGCCGACGATCAGGCCCACGTGCCCGGCCGGCAGGCGCAGCTCTTCGACATCGGTGGACCCGACCAGGTGACTCAGGGGTGCGGCCGCGTCGATCGGCACGATGTGGTCGTTCTCGGCCACCACGCTGAGGAACGGCACCGTGATCTCCTTCAGGTCCACAATGCGCCCACCCAGCTTCACACGGCCCTCGAGCAACTGGTTCTGCCGGGTGAACAGCTCGGCCGTCTGCCGGAAGCAGGCCCCCGGAAAGGGGATGTGGTCGTTCGACCATTGCGTCATCGCCTGGTAGCCCTCGACGAATTCGTCGTTCCAGAGGTTCTGCCAGAGATTGGCGTACGAGCTCAGGTCCGCGGTTGGCTTCAAGACCTTGAACGAGCTGCGCAGGACGTCAGGCGACACGTTGCCGGTGTCGTCGATGATCTGCTCGGGCTCGATACGGCCCTCCTGCAGCATCGACCACATGGGGCCCATGTGCCGGAAGTCGGTGGGTGTCGCCATCACCAGCAAGTTCCGCACAGGCATGTCGGGGTTCCCGGCGAGGGACAGCACCGACAGGAGCCCACCGAAGCAGTAGCCCCACATGGTGATGTCCGGTGAGCCGGCATCGGCGCACACGGCGTCAACCGCCCGGGGCAGGTACTCGTCGGTATAGGTCTCGAGGGTGTTCTGGGACTCCACTTCGTCGGGGACGCCCCAGTCGAGCATGTAGACATCGAATCCCTGGCCGATCAGGTACTCGACCAGGCTGTTGCCGGGCCGCAGATCGAGGATGTAGCTGCGCGACACCAGGCTCATCACGAGCAGGATCGGGGGGTTCACCGGCGCAGCGTCGTCCCGGTCATAACGCCAGAGCTCGACCTTGTCGCGCTTCCAGACGGTGGTCTTGGGCGACTGTCCGACGCGGGCGCGGTTCATCCCGACCACGTGGCGCAGGCCGTTGCGGGCCCGCAGCACCGAACGCTCTACGTCACGACGGACTCGATTGGCGATCTCGGCCGGGCTGAGCGCGTTCGTTGTTGCTGCCAGGACGCACCTCTCTTCCCACGTTGCGACGGGCCGACGCGCCGTCGGAGTCGGCGGATCCGGAGTCTTCAACCTGCTTGGTGAGCTGGCGAACTTGCCGTTCGAGTGAGGCAACCTGCTCGGAGAGCCGCTTCACGTCGCTGCCCGCCGGCAGGTTCCAGACGTGCCACTGCTGGCGGAGCGCTCGCTCGGTGCGTTGTCGCACCTCGTGGCGCACGCGGCTCATCACTGCGACCACATCGGCGAAGCGCTCGGTGCGTACCAGCCGCTCGGAAGCGGGGCCGATCACCTTGTCGACAGAATCGATCGTTGCTCGCCACAGCGGACGGTCCTGCGCCATGGCCGAACCCTAGCTTGGCACTGTGCGACCAGGTGGGCTGGCTTGCCGGAGGACGACGCTCTCGCGACCGTCGGCAACGTACCCGCGCCTAACCCTCTCCGGGCGTGAACTTGGCGGAGGTTCCGGGAAAGAATTTCTACGGAGGCAGGGGTTTTTGCTCAAGGTCTCGGCCCATCATGCCGATCTCGTGATCAGCGGTTCGCACGACCTGGTATGCAGTCCGGCCCCGGGAACCCGCCCTTCCGGCCGGACAGCTCTCCCCGTCGCCGTCCGCAACCCGAGACGCCGGAACGCATCCGCCGTCCCGGTCACCCGCCGCCGATGGATTCCGCCCCCACCGGCCAGGCAGGGCTCAGAGTGCGGCGCTCCGTCCTTCCGATCCGGGACGGGGCGCCGTGCCGCGTTGGTGGGCGTCTGCGAGCCCGGACGGCCAGGGTCGTGACGCTCCGTCGGCTGACGACCGGGGTGCGCCAGCTGGACTCGGCGGACACCTAATGTGACGGTATGTCCGCCACCTCCAACGCCGCGTCGCGCGCCAGGAAAGTGGTCCGGCGGCTCACCGGGCAGACGGAGATCGACGCCCTCCGCGAGGCCGTGAGCAGGGGGGAAGCCGACCGTTTCCAGCTGCAGGCCATGCTCGATGAGCACCGTGGCTGGGTATCGAGCCTGGAAGCTGCCGTGGCCGAGCGGGATGGCTGGGTGAGTGACCTCGAAGCGGAGCTACGCAAGGCGACCGACCCCGAGCTGCATCGGGAATGGGTGCCCACCGGCCACTACTACTCGGCCGTGCCGTCGTTCGATCACCTCGAGCACCACCGGGCCCGCATCATCGGCCAGGATCCGTGGCGGGTGCCCGGTGTCGACCTACGGGTCGACGAGCAGCTGAGCCTGGCCCACAAGCTGTCCGGCCTCGTGTCCGAAGCACCGTTTCCGGACGAGCCCGACGACAAGTGGCGCTATCACTTCAACAACGACTTCTTCGCCTATACCGACGGTCTCTTCCTCCACCTACTCCTGCGGCACCTTCGTCCGGCCCGGGTCGTCGAGGTGGGCTCTGGCTTCTCGTCCGCCTGCCTGCTGGACACTGCCGAGCACTTCCTCGGCGGCAAGGTCGACTTCACCTTCGTCGAGCCCTATGACGAGCGCCTCCGCTCGTTGCTGCGGCCAGAAGACGAGTCTCGCGTCGAGATCCTCAATCGAGAGGTGCAAGACGTCGACCTGGGTGTCTACGAACGGCTGACAGCCGACGACCTGCTGCTGATCGACTCGACCCACACCGTCAAGGCGGGCGGCGACGTGAACTGGCTGTTCTTCGAGGTGTTGCCGACGCTGGCGCCGGGTGTGGTGGTCCACGTCCACGACGTGCTCCCCGGCTTCGAGTACCCGTGGGGCTGGTTGCGGCAGGGGCGGGCCTGGAGCGAGGCCTACCTTCTTCGAGCCTTCCTGCAGTTCAACGAGGCCTTCGAGGTGCTCTTGTGGCCCTCGCTGCTGAGCGCGCTGGACCGTGAGGGCTTCGCCGGTCGCTTCCGCGGCTACGGCGAGGCGCAGTCCGGTGGCTCGATCTATCTCCGTCGGCGCTGACGCCTCGGTACCGCTCATCGGGGCTCGGTTGGGGGCGCGTCGAACCGTCGGGGAGGCCCGCGGGTCGGCCTGTTACGCGACGCTCGACGTCAGCCCTCTACGTCAGCAGGGCTCGCAGGCCGAACACGGCCCCGAGTCGTCGCAGCCGCACAGCAGCGGCTGGTCATCGAGGGCCAACAACAACGGCCCGAAGAGCCGGCGAAGAAGGCCTCGTACGGATCGCACGCCACCAGCTTGCCCCATGTCGAGCACCGCTAATCGAAACGGCAGGTCAACGGCGCCTTTTCGCCAGGTGGGGTCTTGGTGTCGCGCTCGGTGTCGTTCGGGGGCCGGGAAGCGTGCGGCCGCCCCGGCGGACGGGTCATCATGGCCAGATGGA
>JAXDQG010000785.1:0-3265 GCA_034667945.1 Acidimicrobiia bacterium
CGGCCGACCAGGCCAGTTCGAGCACTTCCACGAGGGTGAGCCCGGCCGTGCCACGGGCGAGCTCGACCGCGGCCGCCATATCGGCCGCCACCGTCAGCATCGTCCCGGCGGCCACCTCGGCGACGCATTGCGGCCCCACCTCGGCTGCGCGAACCAAAGCGTCCCCCAACACGGGGCCGGTAATGGCAGCGCCGGCTCTGGCGGCGACCTCGAAGAAGCCGCTCAACAACTGCGCCAGGATCGTTCCCGAGTTGCCGCGGGCACCCATGAAAGCCCCATCGGCGAGGCAGGCGCACAGCTTGGGCAGAGCCACTGGCGCATCCACGGCCTCGAGCGCGGCGCGGGTGGTGGCCAAGAGGTTGTGGCCGGTGTCGGCGTCGGGCACCGGGAAGGCGTTCAGCTCGTCCAGGAGCGCAGCGTGGTCGGCAACCAGCCGGTCGAACACCGCGAAGGCCCGATGGACCTGAGTGGCATCGAGAACCGGAACGGCGCTCATGCCGTGAGACTACCCAGGCCATCCAAACGGTACGGTGTGCCCCGAGATCCCCCCGGGCAACGTGTGATGCTGCCCGGCCGGCCCAAGGCAGCAGATGGCGTTAGAGCAGTTCATTGAGATCGCCGGCATCGCCGGCGAGGCGTCAGCACCGGACGTGCGGGGAGCCATACCTGTCCTGTCATGGGCCTTCGGAGTCACTCAGCCAGCGGTCGAAGGCATGCGTAGCGTGGCCGATTTCTCCGGTTTCCGCTTCACCAAGCGGGTGGACTCCAGCACTCCCCTTTTGTTCGCACTCTGCGCGCAATCGGTCACCGCGCCGCAGGCCAAGCTCGTCGTGCGCAGCACCGGCCATCGCGATCCACGGGTTGTGATCGACCTGCGCGATGTCCTCGTGGCCGAGGTGAGCGCCACGTTCGACCAGACCCAGGTGGAGCTCATCGAGACCGTCTCGCTGCGTTTCGGTCGGGTGTGGTTCGGCGGCGCCGTCATCGACCGCCGGGGCACCAGCGAACAGGTCAACTGGTTCGCCTGGGACCTGGCCCAGAACCGACCGGCCAGCGGACGCTGAGTAAGGCGCCGCATATCCTCGCCCGCACGAGTTTCCCTGCTCGCGCGGCCTGGGTAGCCTTCGGCCCGTGCAAGGCGTGATCAAGTCCTACGACCCCGGCACCCGCATGGGCAGCCTGCTACGCGATACCGATCTCCGCGAGATCGATCTTGCGGCCGACGCCCTCAAGGGCTCCATCTTCCGGATGGTGCGACAGGGCCAGCGCGTGGTGTTCGACCTGGATGCCGAGGGCCGGGCCACACACCTCCGCTTCGGTTCCGAGGTCGATATGGGCACGCCCACGGGCTGGGACGGCCGCAGCTGAGCGCGCGGTAGCCGCTAACCAATGCGCAGTTCGCGTGGTTGGATACCCCGATTGTGTTTGCTTCCGGTCGGCGCGGCGGCCAGGTGGCCCACTACTTCTCGCCCTTCCGAGGTGATCGGCCCAATGAGGGCTATGCCCCCACTGGACGGGAATCATCTTGACCGTCGATGTTAAGCTTCGCCCCTATCTGTCCTCGAAATGAGGGTCCCCCCGAACGAGTCGGAGAGAGCCAATGACGGCGATCACCTCGAACCAGAAGTTGCTCGGCTGGGTCGATGACTGGGTAGCAATCCTTCAGCCGGCGGCCGTGCACTGGTGCGACGGCTCCGACAAGGAATACGAGCAGCTGTGTCAGCTACTCGTCGACGGGGGAACCTTCGAGCCGCTCAACCCGGAGCTGCGGCCCAACAGCTATCTGGCCCTGTCGGATCCGTCGGATGTTGCTCGCGTCGAAGACCGGACCTTCATCTGCACCGAGGACCCGATCGATGTCGGACCCACCAACAACTGGCGAGACCCGGCGGAGATGCGTGCCGAGCTCATCGAGCTCTTCACCGGCGCCATGAGAGGGCGCACCCTGTATGTGGTGCCCTTCTCGATGGGTCCTCTCGGCTCGCCCATCGCCCACATCGGGGTCGAGCTCACCGACTCGGCGTATGTCGCCGTCTCGATGCGGAAGATGACCCGCATGGGCCAGGGCGCGCTCGACGTCCTGGGTGACGAGGGTGACTTCGTGCCGTGCGTGCACAGTGTCGGTGCTCCCCTCGAGGACGGCCAGGCCGACTCACCCTGGCCGTGCGACGCCGATCACAAGTACATCGTGCACTTTCCGGCCACCCGTGAGATCTGGTCGTACGGGTCGGGCTACGGCGGCAACGCGCTGCTGGGCAAGAAGTGCTTCGCTCTGCGCATCGCCTCGACCATGGCGCGCGACGACGGCTGGCTGGCCGAGCACATGCTGATCCTCGGCGTGACCCCGCCCGGAGGCGAGAAGCGCTACGTCGCCGCCGCGTTCCCCTCGGCCTGCGGCAAGACCAACATGGCCATGTTGATCCCGACCCTGCCCGGCTGGAAGGTCGAGACGATCGGTGACGACATCGCCTGGATGAAGTTCGGCGAGGACGGGCGGCTCTACGCCATCAACCCGGAGGCCGGCTTCTTCGGGGTCGCCCCGGGTACCAGCACCGACACCAATCCCAACGCCATGGCCACCATCGAGCACGACACGTTCTTCACCAACGTGGCCCGCACGCCGGAGGGTGATGTCTGGTGGGAGGGCATGACGCCCGAGCGGCCGAGCCAGCTCACCGACTGGCGAGGCAACCCGTGGACGCCCGAGTCCGGCACGCCGGCGGCGCATCCGAACGCCCGGTTCACCGTCCGGGCCGATCAGAATCCGGCCTGCGCCCCTGAATGGGAGGACCCCAGGGGCGTGCCGATCTCGGCCATCCTCTTCGGCGGGCGTCGGGCTACCAATGTTCCCCTGGTCACCGAGTCCCGAGACTGGGAACACGGGGTGTTCCTCGGCTCGATCATGTCCTCGGAAAAGACCGCCGCCGCGGCTGGGACGGTCGGCGAGGTCCGCTTCGACCCCTTCGCCATGCTGCCCTTCTGCGGGTACAACATGGGCGACTACTTCGCCCACTGGCTGAAGATCGGCCGCCAGGCCAATCCGTCGAAGTTGCCGCGCCTCTTCTGGGTGAACTGGTTCCGCAAGGGCCCCGAGGGCGCCTTCCCCTGGCCGGGCTTCGGCGAGACCAGCCGCGTGCTCAAGTGGGTGGTCGAGCGGGTCAACGGCACGGCCTCGGCCGAGACCACCGCCATCGGCCTGGTGCCGACCCCTGACGCGCTCGACACCAGCGGTCTAGATCTGTCGCCGGACGTGCTGCACGAGCTG
>JAXDQG010000786.1:0-5160 GCA_034667945.1 Acidimicrobiia bacterium
AGGCCGATCTGCAGCAGGGGGCACAGGACGGTGCAATCGCAGCACGGGGGGCGCAATGCCCGGAGCGTGGCCATCATCGGCTCGGGTCCGGGCGGGTTGTGCATGGGGATAAAGCTCAAGCAGGCCGGCTTCGAGAACTTCACGATCTTCGAAAAGGGGAGCGGGGTCGGCGGTACGTGGTACCACAACAGCTACCCCGGCGCGGCCTGCGACATCATGTCGCACCTCTACTCGTATTCCTTCGAATTGAAGACGGACTGGAGCCGCCCATATGGCACCCAGCCCGAGATCCGAGGATACCTCGAGCATTGTGCCGCCAAGTACGGGATGGGTCCACACCTGAGGCTCAACACCGCCGTCTCACAAGCGTATTGGGACGAAGAATGCCAAATCTGGCGCCTCGTCACGGAGCACGGCGATGAAGTGATCGCCGATGTCTTGGTCAGTGCGATCGGCATGTTCACCGACCTCTCCTGGCCGGACATCGACGGTATGGACTCGTTCGAGGGGACCCTCTTCCATTCAGCGCGCTGGGACCACGACCACGACCTGTCCGGCGAGCGGGTCGGGATCATCGGCAGTGCCGCCAGTGCGGTGCAATTCGTCCCGGAGATCGCACCCATCGTTGGTCGCCTGGACCTGTACCAGCGCACGGCCAACTGGGTGCTCCCCAAAGCGGACGATCCCTACGACGAAGCCACCCTGGAGCGATTCCGACGCGACCCCGCCGAAGTGCGGCAGCACCGCCTCACCATCTGGCGGGACGTCGAACGCTTTGCCACCTTCCCCGCCGACCTGATCCCCCGCGCGGAGCGGGCCGGCCTGCGGAACCTCCAGGCCGTGGAGGACCCCGTGCTACGGGCGAAGCTCACCCCGACGCACGGCTATGGCTGCAAGCGACCGTTGATCTCGAACGTCTATTATCCGACGTTCAATCGAGACAATGTCGAACTGATCACTGAACGAATAGAACGGGTAACTCCAACGGGTATCAGAACCGTGGACGGCACGCAACGCGACGTCGACACGATGATCCTGGCCACCGGTTTCAAGGTCAGCAGGTACCTCTCGGCCGTGGACGTACGGGGCCGCGGCGGCAAGCCGATCTCCGAAGCGTGGGACGACGGTGCCCAGGCGTATCTGGGAATCACAACCGCCGGGTTCCCCAATTTGTTCATGCTGTACGGACCGAACACCAACGGGGGCTCGTCGATCATCCTGATGGGTGAGTACCAGGTGGCGTACATCATGCGGCAACTCCGGCGCATGGATGAGGAAGGTCTTGTCAGCCTGGAGGTCCGCCGCGACGTGATGGACCACTACAACGCCGTCCTGCAGGAGGACCTGGCGAAGATGGACGTCTGGCAGGGAGATTGCGGGAACTACTACCGAGCCGAGAGCGGCCGAATGGTCACGCAGTATCCCTACAGTTCGGCCACCTACCGCAACGCGACCTCCAAGCCCGACCCCGACGCGTTCGAGGTCGGGCACGGACTGGCGTACAGCGCCCGCTAGCCGGACGGGACCGGCCGGAAGCGAAGGAGGGCCGATGGAGCCCAAGGATCTGCTCGTCGATGCCTTTGGCCGGGTGCAGTACCTGGTGGGTCGGGTCACCAGCGGACTTGGTCAGGAGGCGCTCACCTTCAGGCCCGATCCCGAGGCCAACACCATCGCTTGGCTTGTCTGGCACCTGACCCGCGTGCAGGATGACCACATCGCCGACGCGGCCGGCTTCGAGCAGGTGTGGATGGCGCAGGGTTGGGCTGAACGCTTCGGGCTGCCCTTCGACGCCGCAGCAACCGGGTACGGCCACTCGGCGGACGAGGTTGGCCAGGTGGTTGCGTCGGCCGAGCTGTTGGTCGGCTACCACGATGCCGTCCATGAGCAGACCATCCGCTACGTGTCCACCGTGGATGCGAGAGAGCTCGACCGGATTGTGGACACACGATGGGATCCACCCGTCTCGGCCGGGGTCCGCCTGGTGAGCGTCATCGGCGATGGCCTTCAGCACATCGGCCAGGCCGCGTACGTGAAGGGCCTCTACGATCGACGCCACCCGGGCTGAGCGGCCACCGGATGATCAGGAGGGCGGCTGCCAGGGCTTGAGCCAATCGGTCGCCGGCCACCCTTCGGCTGCGGCCATCAGCTCGTACATCGTCGCCCCGTCGATCGATTCGCGCAGGATGTCGGCGTGGCCCGCGTGGCGACCGATCTCTTCGATCAGATGGAGCAGGACCCAGCGCACCGACCACGCGTCGACGTCCTGCGGGAACCACGGAACCCCCTTGGGCACCGGGACAGGTCGATCGAGGTCGACGCCAGCCATGACGGCTTCGGTCTCCCGGCCGACCTCCACGAGACGAGCCAGGATCTCGGCCAGGGTCTCGTCGTCGCGCATCCGGAAATTGTCCTCGTAGCTCGCCTGTTCGTCGGCGGCCGACACCGGGCGCTGGCGCTGAAGCACCATGTCGAGCCAACCCTGTTCCATCTCGGTCACGTGCTTGACGAGCCCGCCGATGCTCAGCGAGCTCTTCGTCGGGGTGAGCCGGCCCTGCGCGTCGGTGAGTCCGAACGCCGCGTACCGAATGCCGTCACGCTGTTGGGCGATGTAGCCGAGCAGCAGCTGCTTCTCGTCGGTCAGCGGGGGAACCTGTCCGGGCATGTCCAACTCCGATCGTCGAGCGTGCTTGTTCAGCCCTGCGATCATGCACGCGAAAATCGGTCATCCTCTGGCCACTTTGCGCCCGGACCGAGCTGACCGAGGTGCGTGGGCCGACATCCGCCCGATGTCGAGGTCATTGCCCGCGGTCGCCTCGGCGATGCCGCAGCGGGCGAGGCGAGGTGCGTGCGATCGCGTCGACCTCGCCCTCGATCTCGGGCTCTCGCCCACCCATGTACAAGGCACCCGCCGTCGCTCCGGCGATGGCCCCGACGATGCCCACAACGAGCACTCGCGAGAGCGGACCCCAGGTGCCGATGTGGATCAGCGCCAGAGGCTGCAGCAGGACCGCACCGATGAGACCGCCGATGACTGACCCGATCACCAAGCCCTTGGCCTGTGCCCTGGTCATCACGCCGATTTCGGGCCCGGCCCACACCTCGTCCATCTCACGCTGGAGCGCAAGGACGGGGTCGTCCTCGGCAGGTTGGCCTCTGCCGCCCCGCGTGCCGGGCGGGTCAGGCTCCTTCGGCGCGCGGGCCGTGGCCTTGCCGGCGGTGGGGGCCGGGGACGCCTCCGGCGGCGCGGGCGACCCGTCAGCCTCGTTCGGCGCGCGGGTCACGATCTTGCGAGGGCGCATGGAACCTCCGATCGACAGGAAGTGCGACGGCGATCGGTCACGGTCGAGATCTCCCTGCGAGAACCGCGCGGATACCGTCTTACGGCCGCGACGGAGGCGGGAGGCCAATGCGACACGATCGGCTCGATGTTTTTCAGCGTTTGACCATTCAGTCCGTGAGACAACGGGACAGCCACGTCGCCGTACACGTGCAGGGGCCGGACCGTCAGAGCAATGTCATCCGGTTCATCTTCGAAGACGAGCACTACGCAACCGAGCAGCGACTCCTGCTCGAGCGATGGATGTCGAACCTCACCATGCTGACCTACGTGCGAAGCGCCACCGGCGAGAGCGTCCTCCTCGATGACGAGGAGACCTTCCACGCCTCCTTCGCAGGCGGCCTCGAGCGCTGAGGCCCTCGGCGGCGCCACACGCTGCGCCGGACGTGTCCGCCAGCGGCGGATGCTCATGACCATGCCTCCTTGGAGGCGACGTGATCTACCCAGCGCCAGATAGGGCCATACGCGCCACTCGGCACGCCACGAAAATCGCGCTGATGAGGTCACACCGGCCCGTTTTCGGACGGCAAGTGGCCGGCGGCCAGCTCGCAAAGAGCTCTGAGGCTTTAAAAGCTGCACCACGACCGGTCCGTGAACGCGGCGCTCACGCAGTGAAAGAACGTCCTCACAAGTACCCTCGGCACGTGGCGGTCGAGATTGGGCCGCATTAGTCCGAATCCCACGGGGTACCCACGACACGTGCGTGAGGAGCAGAGCACCAAAAGGCCTGCTGCGCCCCACAACGGCGCGCATGACGAGGCGCAGGAGGGGTCGGTTCAGCGCGTGATCGGGTCCGGAAAGGGTCTCTTGGCCCGGCTGGACAGGTTGCAACGCCGTCACCGGTGGCTGGCCATTCCCTACGCCGTCATGAAGAAGTTCGGCGAGGATCGTGCCGGTCAGCTCGCGGCTCTGATCGCGTATTACGGCTTCTTCTCGTTGTTCCCGTTGTTGCTCGCCTTTGTCAGCGTGGTGGGATTCGTGCTGTCCGGCCACCCAGACTTGCAAAGCAAGCTGCTCGATTCGGCGCTCGCGCAATTTCCGGTCATAGGTGACCAGCTGAAACACAACGTCGGCGAGTTGAAGGGCAGCACGGTCGGCCTCGTCGCCGGTCTCGTCGGTCTCGTCTGGGCTGGTCTCGGCGCCATGCAAGCGGCGGAGACCGCCTTGGACGAGGTGTGGGACGTGCCGATCAAGGAACGACCCAACTTCCTCATCGCCAAGCTCCGGGCGGTCGGGATGCTGCTGACGCTGGGCCTCGGGATCGTGCTGACGACAGCGCTCGCGACCGCCAGCACGGTAAGCCGGTCATTGGGGATAGTGGGCACGCTGGTCGGCGGCTTGATGTCGCTGCTGGTGACGATCGCCCTGTTCATCGCCTCCTTCAAAATCCTCACCAATCGGCCGCTCTCGTGGCGACAGCTGATTCCCGGGGCTGTGGTGGGTGCCATTGGCTGGACCGCCGTCCAGCTCATCGGTGGTTGGTACATCGACAACCACGTCCGGGGGGCGAACGAGGTCTATGGAACGTTCGCGGTGGTGATCGGCCTACTGTCCTGGCTGTACCTGCTCGCCCAGGTGTTCGTGTTCGCCGCCGAGGTCAACGTGGTCGTCAGCGAGCGGCTGTGGCCGAGGAGCCTGGTGGGCGACGATCTCACCGACGCTGATCGGCGGGCGCTTCGTCGCTACGCCCGAGTCGAGGAACGCCTCGACGACGAGGATGTCGAGGCGAGGTTGCCTTCTGGTCGGGAGGGGGACACGTCTGGTCGGGATGGGGACACGTCTGGTCGGGAGGGGGACACGTCTGGTCGGGAGGGGGACACGTC
>JAXDQG010000787.1:0-8785 GCA_034667945.1 Acidimicrobiia bacterium
GACCCAACGCCGCCTCGGCGCGTCCTCGTCATCTCCGCCCGTATGGGTGCCGGCCACATGGGTGTCGCCCGAGAGCTGGCCGAGCGGCTCCACCGTGACGGGCACGTCACGGAGGTCGTCGACTTCCTCGACGCCCTGCCCCGGCCGTTCGGGCGGGCCATGGAGACGCTGTACCGACTGCAGCTTCGGTATGCGCCCTGGAGCTATGACGTCCTCTACCGGCTGCGGTTCCGCTTCTCCTCAGCCTGGGACAGCGTGAACGCCTTCTACACCGCGCTGGCCGGGTCCTCGCTGCTCCGCTGGGTCCAGTCCTACGAGAGCGACGTGGTGCTGGCCCTCTACCCCCTGGCGGCAACCGTGGTGGGGCGGCTGCGCGACCAGGAGCGCCTCGACGTTCCCGCCGCAACCTTCATCACGGACTTCGGTGTTCATCCGCTCTGGGTGCATCCCGGCATCGACCTGCACCTCTGTGTGCATCCCGTGGCCGCCGCCGAAGCCGCCCGGCGCAGCGGTGGCGCGGTCGCCGCCACCGGTCCGGTCGTCCGTCCCGACTTCGACGGGGCCGAGAGTCGCCGCGCCGTCGGCCGCCAGCTGCTCGGCGTGGGCGACAACGACCGTGTCGTGTTGGTGACCGGCGGCTCTTGGGGCATCGGCGAGGTGGAGCGGACCGCCAGGGCCGTCGCCCATTCGGGCCGCTTCCTGCCCGTCGTGCTGTGCGGGCAAGATCAAGGGCTGCGCGACCGGCTCGACAGTGAGGGCATTCGGGCGTTCGGCTGGACTGACCAGGTGCCCTCCCTGGTGGCGGCGGCGGACGCTCTCGTCGACAACGCCGGCGGTCTGTCATGCATGGAGGCCTTCGCCAGCGGCACACCGGTCGTCACCTTCCGGCCGATCGCCGGCCACGGTCGGCACAACGCCTCGGTGATGTCACGAGCAGGCGTCAGTCGCTACCCGCGCACCGAGCGGGGCCTCCTCAAAGCGCTCGACGAACTGACCGGCGACACACCGGCGCGCGCCGAAGCGGTCGCCCGGGGTCGCTCGCTGTTCCTCGGCGACGCCATGAAAGAGCTGCTCGGGTTAGCCCGCTGAGCGAAACGGTTCCCGCGGTCCCGAGCGGGCCGGCTGACGTCTCGCTTGTTGATCCTCGGCCAACAGTGGCGACCGGGCCACCAACATCGTGCCCATGACCAGCAACAATGCCGTCAGGATCTCGACGGTGACCGGCAGCGGCCCGCCGCGGAGCGAATCCCCGAACACCACGAAGCCCACCAGCCCCCCAGCCATCGGTTCGGCTGCCGTGAGGGCGGCGATCGAGGCCGGCAGGGGCGCCGCGTGGAACGCCGATTGGACCAGCAGTGTGCCCAGCGCACCGACCACCAGGAACCCGTACAACGCCGGGTGCAGCAGCGCGCCGCCGAAGCCCTGTGACCCGATCACATCGGTGGTCGCCTTGAGCAACGCCCCTGAGGCCGCGTACACGACGCCTGCGGCCGTGGCCCACAACGTCGCCCGTCCGCCCGGGCCGGCACGCCAACCCGCACTGACCAGCAGGGCACAGATGACGGCCACAAGGGTCAGGCCGACCGCCCAGCGGCCCCAATGTCCGCCGGCGTCACCCTCTTTGGGCTGGCCCACCAGGAGGAACAGCGCCAAGCCCACGGTCACGACCAGCGCGCCCGCAAGTTCGAGCCGGCCCAGTCGGCGTTTGGCCGTGAGCGCGTTGAGCGGGAGAGCCATCAGCAAACCGGTGGCCAACACCGGCTGAACCACCATCAAGGAGCCATGGGCCAGGGCGAGCGTCTGCAGACCGAGCGCCACGAACTCCACTATCCGCCCTGCCCACCATTTGCGACTGCGCAACATGAAGCCGAGCAGCCTGAGTCGGAGGGCGTGGTGCTCGGGGACCGCGTCGGTCGCTCCGTGCTGGAGCACCGTTGCGACGGCGAACGCCGCGGCGGCGGCGAGAGCGAACCAGAAAGCCACGAGGAACCGGATCCTAGAGCCGGATAGGCCGAGCGGATGTGAGGTCCCTGCGCAGCATGGGGCCGAGCATCGAGGAGGCCTATCCGCCCCTGTCCTCAGCGGAGGGCCGAGCGACGGGAACCCGTCTTGATAGGACACGGAGGCGTCGGGAGGCCCTATCCGCCCGTGTCCTCAGCGGAGAGGGCCGAGCGGATCTTCTGCCTCGGTCAGCAGGTCGGAGGGTCCGGGAGGCCCGGTCCGTCCATGTTTGTGAGCGGCCTGACAACGCCCCGTGGTCTCAGGGCTCTTACCATGCCCCTCCGATGCGGCCGCCCGGTCGACGCTGGCTGACCGAGCTGGCCGTCCTCGCCACCTTCTATCTCACCTACGACCTGCTCCGGAACGCGGTAACCGGCTCCCTTGCAGATGCGACGCGCAACGCGCACCAGATCATCTCGCTCGAGCGGCACCTCTGGCTCTTCCACGAGTTGGCGGTCCAAGAGCTGGTCATCGACCACCGCTTGCTGGTGCAGCTCATCGACGGCTGGTACGGGTGGGTGCACTTCGGGGTGCCGCTGGTCACCATCGCGCTGTTGCTGTGGCGCAACCCCCGTCGGGCCCGGACCTGGCGCAACACGTTCATCGCCCTGTGTGTCCTGGGCCTGGTCGGCTTCGCGCTGTATCCACTGCTGCCACCGCGGCTGTTGCCCGAGAGCTATGGCTTCGTCGACACGATGGTGCGCATCGGCGGACCGGGCATCAAGCCGCAGAGCGCCGAAGACGTGGGCAATGCCTACGCGGCCATGCCGAGCCTGCACGCCGGGTGGTCGGCATGGTGCACGTTGGCGCTGCTGCCGGTGATCCGCCGACGCGGAGCCCGGGTTGCGTTGGCGGTCTACCCGTTCATCACCGCCTTTGTGGTGATGGCGACGGCCAACCACTACATCGTGGACGTGTTCGGCGGGTGGTTGGCCCTGGGCATGGCCCGCGGCGTCGTCGAGATGGTCGAGCGGCCTTGGGACCGTTACCGCTCGGTCAAGGTCGAGGGCGGTGAGGCCCCGGGGCCCTCACCAGATGGCGGCCTCGCGCAGGCCGTGGTCGGCTAGCGGGCCAACGGTCAGGTCGCGAGCGGCGAACAGCTCTCCCAACGGCTCGAGTGAGGCCACCGTGGTTCGCCATGAACCTGGGGCCGACGTGCAGTCGGAATCGTGCAACAGCACAGTGGCCCCGGGCTGCAGACCCTTCTCGATGTCGGCCACCACCGTCGCCGGCGTGGCGTCCGGGCGCCAGTCCCGTCCCCATGCCGTCCAAAGCACGGTCTGCAGCCCGGCGCGGCGTGACGCGGACAGCGTGCCGACCGCCAGCGACCCATAGGGCGGCCGGAACCAGCGGGGGTCTTCCCCGGTGGCCAGGGCGACCGCGTCGGTGGCGCGTGCGACGTCGTCCACGAGATGGGTGCGGCGTCGCACGAGGTGCGAACGGTGGCTGAACCCGTGCACCGCCACCTCGTGGCCGGCGTCAGCCACGGCCGCGGCTACATCGGGGTGGCGCTCGACCATGGAGCCCAGCATGAAGAACGTCGCCCGCCAGCCCAATCGGGCCAGCTCGTCGAGGATCGGTGGGGTCGAGACGGGATCCGGTCCGTCGTCGAAGGTCAGGGCAACGTGCTGCGGATCGCCGATGCCGGCCAGGCTTGGCAGATAGCGGCGCCGGATCGGTAGACGGGTCAACGCCTGGGGGGCGGCGACCACGGCAACGGCGGCGGCAACGAGGGGGAGGGCACGGCGCACGACCGCAGACGATACGCGCCCAACGGTGGGCCGGAGGGAGCGCGACCGACGATGCACCACCAGCTCCGTCACGCGGCCCGCCGCCGCAGACGGCTGAACCGCGTGGTGCACTCCCCCGTGTGCCACCATCCACGCCGTGAGTCAGGCGCAGCTGCCGACCGCAGCCGATGTCGCCCCCTTGGTCGTCGTAGAGCCGGCCGCTCCTCGGCGCGTGCGGCGTCCGCTGGACCTGGTCCGCTTCGCCCTGGCCGTCCTGGGCGTGGTTGTCAGCTTGCTCATCGCCCGCTTCGCCGTCAACACCGCCTACGGCATCGGCAAGGACCTCACCGGCGTGGCGCCGTTGGTGCCAACGGCCGTGCTGAGCGTGTTCTCGTTCCTCCTCGGACTTGGTGCGGTGGCCTTCCCCGTTGCCGTCGGGATCGATGCCGTGCTGCGCAACCGGGCACGCGACGTGATCGATGGTGTGGTGGCCGCAGTCGCCGCCGGGCTGATCGCCTGGTTGGCCAATGTCTGGGTGCGCAACGCCGCTCCCCCGCAGATGATCGCCGCACTGGTTCGGACGACGCCGCGGGGCCTCACGACGCCCGCCACCCAGCCGTTTGTCGCCGTCCTCATCGCCCTCATCACCGTGGCCGGTGTGGGCGGCCGTGACGGCTTGCAGCGCGTGATGTGGGGGCTGCTCGGTGCGGGCATGTTCTCGGCGCTGGTCGCCGGGGTGACCTCGCCAGCGTCTGCCCTGCTGACGGTCTCGCTCGGCCGCGGCATGGGGCTGCTCACCCGCTATGCGCTGGGCATCCCCAGCCTTCGGCCAGACGGTCGGCAGGTGGCCGCCACGCTGGCTCGCAACGGACTGGACGTGGCCCGATTGGACAGCGTCGAGGCCGGCGATCGTCAGGCCCGCCGTTACCTCGGACAGGCTCGTGACGGCCGGCGGCTCGACGTGCACGTCTTCGACCGAGACCAGCAGGGCTTGGGTGTGCTCTACCGGTTCTGGCGAAGGGTCCGCCTGCGCGAGACCGTCCTGCGCCGCGAATCGGTGTCGATGAGGCAGTCGATCGAACGTCACATGCTGTTGGCGTATGCCGCCCAGCGAGCTGGCGTGGCCACGCCGCCGTTGTTGGTGGCGGCCGAGACGGGGCCGGAGGCAACGGTGCTGGCCTACGAGGAGTGGGAAGGGGTGGCCTTGGCCGATGCCCCTGCGGAGATGCTGTCCGAGGAGCACCTGGCCTCCGCGTGGGCCCAACTCGGGCGACTGCGCCGCCACGCCATTGCCCACCGCAACCTGGCACCCGGCAGTCTGGTGGCCGCCGAGAACGGCGGTGTGTGGCTACGACCCCTCGGCCTGGGTGAGGTCGCCGCCTCGGACCTGCAGCTTCGCCTCGACGTTGCCGAGCTGCTCTGCACCCTGGGGGCGGTGGTCGGACCCGAGCGAGCCGTCGCCTCGGGCATCGCCGCGCTTGGCCAGCACGAGCTGTTGGCCGCCGTCCCGCTGCTGCAGCCGATTGCGCTCGGCAGTGAGACCCGGGCAGCGGTGCGTCGTAAGCCCGACCTTCTGCGCGAGCTGCGCTCCCGCATCCTGCACGACAGCCCGCCCAGCAGTGTCGAGCCTGTCCGCCTGGAACGGCTCCGGCCCCGCACGCTGCTCTCTATCGTCGCAGGAGCCGTCGGGGGCTATGTCCTGCTGTCACAGCTCGGTCAGGTCGACGTCTCGCAACTGCTGGCCCGTGCCCACTGGGGCTGGGTGGGGGTGGCCCTGGCCGGATCGGTGCTGACCTATTTGGCGTCGGCCTTGATCCTGATCGGGTTCGCGCCCGTTCCCCTCCAGCTCGAGCGAACCGTGATGGCGCAGCTGGCGGCGTCGTTCGCGGCGCTCGTGACACCTCCTGCGGTCGGCGGCGTGGCGGTCAACGTCCGCTTCGTACAACGATCCGGGGCAACGCCGGGGCTGGCCGTGGCCTCGGTGGGCGTGGCCCAAGCGGCTGCGTTCGCCATCCACCTCTTGCTTCTGGCGCTGGCCGGTTATCTGACCGGCAGCCAGACCGGGACCGACCTGCTGCCCGCCCGCCGGGTGCTGGTGGCGCTGGCTGTGGCCTTGGTGATCAGCGGTCTCGTGCTGCTGTTGCCGGTGGCCAGGCGAGTGGTGGTTCACCGGATCCGGCCGTTCCTGAGCGAGGTGATCCCGCGCCTCGTTGACCTGGTGCAGCAACCCAAGCGGGTGGCGCTTGGTGTGGCCGGGAACCTGTTGCTGAACTTCGGCTACGTGGTCGCCCTCGACGGCGCCATCAGGGCGTTCGGGGGCGAGCTCCCTTTCTGGAGCGTGGCGGTCGTCTACCTGGCCGGAAGCGCCATCGGGAACGCGGCTCCGACCCCGGGCGGACTGGGCGCGGTCGAGGCGGCGCTGGCCGCGGGCCTGACGGCAGCCGGGCTCGCGGGTGACGTGGCGGTCTCGGCCGTGCTTCTTTACCGGCTGGCCACCTTCTGGCTGCCAGTAGCGCCGGGTTACATGGCCTTCGGGTGGTTGCAGCGGCGGCACGCGTTGTAGGGCGTGCCCTATGGGCGAGGCAGCTCCAGCCGGCTCACAACCGGCCCGGCCCACACCGAACCAACCGACGTCGGCGCAGCCGGATTGCTGCGGCTTCCGTAGGTCAGTCGTATCGATCGATCTGCTGCATGCCCACCGCCAGCAGGTCCAACGCCTCCACCGTCAGCACAGCCAGCTGCGCGTCGTCGTTCCGACCCAGCCAGGCGTCGAACGCCACCCGACTGGCCGCCAGCGCCGCGGCGGCCAGGACGGCCGGAACCAGGCTCTCGCCGTCGAGACCGAGGCGGTCGGCAATGAGCGCACAGATGGCCCGTTCCCACTCGGCCTGCCGCTCGAGGCTGCGAGCCAGCAAGGACGGGGTGGTCTCCATGATGTGTGCTCTGGTGACCAGCATCGTCCGACGCTCTTCGTAGCCGGCCGTCAGCGCGAGAAAGGCGTTCCGCACCGCGGTCATCGGAGGCTCATCCGGCAACCGGGCCTTCAGTTCGGAGCGCAGTTCGGCGAGGCCCAGCGGCATGTCGGCGAGGAGGACATCCTCCTTCGAGTCGAAGTACCGGAAAAAGGTCCGCCGCGACACGCCGGATGCAGAGGCGATGTCCTCCACCGTCACCGAGTCGAACCCTCGGGCGGCGAAGAGGTCGAAGGCGGATTGTTCAAGCTCGGCCCGCGTGCGGGCCTTGTTGCGCTCTCGCAGGCTGAGCTGGCCTGTCGGATCCCCTCCCGCAGGTTTCATGCGGGAAGGCTAGCAATTTTACCAAATGCTTTGTTGGCAGTCGGTGCTTTTGTGAGCAGTGATAGCCGCCCAAAAGAGGGCCCCGGGGGAGCTCGAGGCTCCGCCGGGCACCTCGGGAACCTTCATGCCTTCTCTGCGCCGGTGAGCGCCGAGCGGTTTTCCGCTCAGTCGCCGGCGACGAGGGCGGCGTCGTCGTAGGTGACTCGCTTGCTCACGGGGGCCAGCCTCTGGAGCTCCGGCATGACTTCCTGTGCGAAGAGCCGCATGCTGCGTTCGGCCACCTCGACGTTCATCCCGCCGTAACGGAAGACGCCGATGAAGCTGTCGGCTCCGGTCAGGTCGCAGAAGGTGGTGATCTTCTCGTAGACCTGCTCGGGTGTACCCCACGGCTGGAGGCCGACGTAGAACTCCGTCATCTTCTCCATGCCGCCCGGCATGGTGAGGCGGTCGTACATGAGCGAGTGGAACTCGTAGCCCGGGGTCTCCTTGAGATGGGGCTTGTCGAACTCGTAGTGGGCGATGATCGAGTCCCAGTAGCCGGCCAGATACCGGCGAGCGGTCTCCTCGGCTCGATCGGCGTTGTCGTCGACGTAGGTCCACCCGGCGCAGATGGGGGCGGGCGGCTCTTCCCCGATGGCGGCCCGGTAGGCGGCGCGGTAGGTGGAGCACTCTTCCTGGACCAGGTGCCAGGGCTTCTGGGGCACGATGAGGACCCCGGTGCCGAGCTTGGCCATGATCTGGGCCGACTCGGGCGAGACCGTGGCGGAGTACACGCGGCCTTGGAACGACTGGTAGGGCGCCGGATGGATCTCGACCCGGGGCTGGCGGATGATCTCGCCCTCGTATTCCATGACGCCGGTCTCGAGAGCGCCCAGGATGGCTTCGGCCGACTCCTTGAACTGCTGGCGGGCATCGCCCATGTACGTGCGGAAGCCGTCGAACTCGACCTTGCCGGTGCCCCGGCCGAGCCCGAGGATCACTCGGCCCTTGGACATGTGGTCGAGCATGATGATCTGCTCAGCGAGGCGGAGCGGGTCGTGCCAGGGCAGGACGGCGACCATCGAGCCGAGCTTGGCCTTGGTGGTGCGACCCGCCATGTAGGTGAGGAACTGCATCACGTCGGGGCACATCGTGTAGTTCGTGAAGTGGTGCTCGACGCTCCAGATCGACTCGTAGCCGAGCGGCTCTGCGAGATCGGCGAGGTAGAGGTCGGCCTCGTAGACCTCGCGGTCGCTCATGGTCCCGCCGAATCCCTGGAACACCGCGGACATCCCTACGTGCATGGGCCCCCCTTGGTTCTGCCGCTGCTGCGATGCCGTACGTCCGCTTGAGCCTGGCACATCGCGGTTGCGGCCGGCGTTCCCGCGGACGGAGACCGAGCATACGATCGGGTCCATGCGCGGCCTCAATGTCCTGGAGATCGGCGCCTCCCCAGCCGCCGCGTACTGCGCACGGCTGTTTGCCACGGCAGGTAGCGATGTCGTCGTGCTCGAGCCCCTGACAGGTGCCCCGCTGAGGTGGGCGCCGCCCTGGCTGCCCGCCGGCCGAACCGCCGCCGCGCACACCGGCCGCTCCGCAACCCACGAGTTCCTCAATGCGTACAAGCGCAGCGTCGCTCTGGTTGCCGACGACCCCCGCACCGATGACCTCCTCACCTGGGCCGACCTCGTCATCAGCTCCACCAACGGAACCCCCGACGACGCCTTTCGCCTCCACCAGCGGATCCGGGCCGCCAACCCCGCGGCCGTCCATGTCGTG
>JAXDQG010000788.1:0-5567 GCA_034667945.1 Acidimicrobiia bacterium
AGGTTGCCGGGCTACGCAGGGTCTCGGGCACACCCACCGAGATCGCCGTCCGGCTCCGCCAAGAGGTGCTCAGCCGGGTCGGACTGCCCATCACCGTCGGCGTCGCCCGCACCAAGTTCCTGGCCAAGGTGGCCAGTGGTGTGGCCAAGCCCGACGGCCTCCTCGTCATACCGCCCGACCAGGAGGTCGAGTTCCTCCATCCCCTGCCGGTCCGCCGCCTCTGGGGCGTCGGGCGGGTCACGGCCGAGAAGCTGCACGCCCGGGGGATCACCACGGTGGGCGAGGTAGCCGCGCTCAGCGAGGCGGCGCTGGTCGGCCTCTTGGGCCGCGCATCCGGCCGGCATCTCCGCGCTCTCGCCCACAATCAGGATCCCCGGCCGGTGGAGGTCGGACGGCGCCGCCGATCAGTGGGCGCCCAACGAGCCCTCGGCCGTTCGGCCCGGTCAGCCGAGGACATCGACGCGGTCCTCCTCGAATTGGTCGACCGCGTGACCCGCCGCATGCGGGCCGCCGACCGCAGCGGGCGGACCATCGTGCTGCGGCTTCGTTTCGACGACTTCACGCGAGCGACCCGCTCGCACACCATGCCTGCGGCCAGCGCTGACACCGCCCCGATTCTGGCGACCGCTCGAGCGCTGCTCGCCTCGGCCAAGCCCATGATCGCCAGTCAGGGACTGACCCTGGTCGGCATCGCGGTGGCCAACCTCGACCAGGATGGCGCCACCCAACTGACGCTGCCCTTCGACCGCCGGCCCCGCTCCGCCCTCGACAGCGCGCTCGACGACGTGCGGGATCGCTTCGGGTGGACCGCGGTAGGGCGAGGGGCACTTCTCGGCCGCGATCCGGGGATCTCCGTGCCGCTCCTCCCGGACTGAGCGGGTCCTTGGACCGTGTCTCAGTTGACCGAATCGTCCGCTCGGTGGCTCACCGCCACCGGACCGCGGCCGGCGCTCTCCAAGCTTCTCTCCAGTCCTGCGGTCTCGGTCACGTGCTCCATCGCACCATTGTGACCAGGCCCATCGCCACTGGGCGCACGATGCAGGTGGCCCCGTGCCGGCGCCTTACCGCCTCCGCGGAATCGGGTCCCCAAGGGCGAATAGCGGACGATGCAGGCCAGCGCTTGCACACCGTCGGCCCAACCGATCTTCTTGCCCTCGCTGTAGGTGCGCCCGCTATAGGAGATGCCCACCTCGTAGATGCGGACACCCATGGCGGCGACCTTCGCCGTGATCTCGGGCTCGAATCCGAAGCCGTCTTCCTGCAGGTCGATCGACTGGATGATCTCGCGCCGGAAGACCTTGTAGCCGGTTTCCATGTCCGTCAGATTCAGGTTGGTGAACATGTTCGACAGCGTGGTCAGCAGCCGATTCCCCACCGAGTGCCAGTAGTAGAGGACGCGGTGCGGGCCGCCGGTGATGAACCGGGATCCGAAGACAACGTCGGCGCGCCCGTCGACGAGGGGCTCCAGCAGCTGCGGATAGTCGGCGGGGTCGTATTCCAGGTCGGCGTCTTGCACGACCACAAACGGCGATGTAGCCGCCTGAAAGCCCCGACGGACAGCGGCACCCTTCCCCCGGTGCTCCTCCAAGAAGACCCGCACCCGGGGATCGTGGATACCGGCCAGCACCTGGCGCGTCCCGTCCCCGGAGCCGTCGTCGACAACGATCACCTCGCGGGTGGCGGGCGCGTCCAACACCCTGCTCACCACGCTGGCGATCGTGCCCACCTCGTTGAAACAGGGGATCACGACCGTGAGACAAGCCTCCATCGGTACGACCCTAATAGGGCCGCAACAATCGGTTGGTGATCCGGGCCCGAGCCCGGACGTGAGCAGACCCGGCGGTCATATCTTGCGGAGCCCGCTCCGGCGCCACGGTGGCGTCATCCGATTCCGCTCGCCGGCGGGCCTCGCGGTCGACTCGTCGAGCCTGTCGAGGACCGTGCGGATCCAGCCAGGCGGAAAGGCCGACAACCAGCCACACGGCCACCTCGACCACAAGCATCAGCCGCACCACGATCATCGTGCGATCGATCGAGGTGAACAGCCACCAATGCACCTCGTGGGGACCGGTGGCGTAGATGAGCAGGAAGGATGCGGCCACGCCGAGCGTCACCAGAGGAAGCCACACGAACGAGCCGAGACCCTGGCGTCGGCGCTGGCGGCCGAGCCCCAACAGCGCCACGGCCGTGATGGCCAGTGTCGCCAGGAGTGTCGGGCCGACCTGGTGCCACATGGCCGAAAGCGTTGGTGGGACCCGGTCGGTGTACTGGTGGTCGCCCAGTAGAAGCCCCTTGAGGCCCGACACGCTGAGCGAGTCGTTCTGGCCGTGGAAGAAGTGGGCCGTCTCTGCGCTCCACAAGACCGTGGGCACCATCACCGCCGCCATGGCCGCGGCCCGCCGCCATTCCGCCCGATGGCGAATGACGAACAGCACGATCAGCAACAGCACCGCCGGCACGGCCTCGTTCTTGGTCAGCGCCGCGGCCATGGCGCTGAGCGCACCGATCACCACCATGTCGCGGCGGGCCGGCGCCACCAGCAGGGCCAAGGCGGCGGCGCCGTAGCTGGCCGCCCACAACAGGTCGACGTGTCCGGCGGTCCCGTTGCCGTGACCGATGCCGAACAGCCCCATGCCCAGCAGGCCGGCCGCCACCGCCGCCGGCCACCGCAACCGGCGCGGTGCCAGCGTCACGAGCACGCAGGCGATCAGCAGGACGGCGCCGAAGGTCAACCCGCTGCCCAGGGCCTTGGCCAGCGCCCGGTCGGCCGGGTCGTAGAAGGTCCACAGCGCGCCGGAGGACGCCGGGTAGAGCGGCGGATAGTCCTGGTGCGACCAGCTGAAGGCCGGATTGGCCATGGCCCGGGCCACGGCGTCGCCGCCCTGCCAGAACCACAAGCCGTGGAACCACCAGATCGCCCGTGCATCCCATTCCACCGGGGGCGAGGTCGTGGCAGCCAGCACAGGCGCCATGAGTGCTGCCACCAGGCCGGCGGGCAGCCAGCCCAGCAGGCCGGATCTTCCCGAGTCGGTCGCTTCCCGCACGTCCGCTACGTCCGGCTCGTCATGCGCGTCCGGCGAGCCGCGGGTGAGGGAACCTGCCCCGACGCGCCACGAGGGCCGTCGTCGAACCGCAACCTCGGCGGCCACCACCCACGTGAGCAGGGTGAAGGCCACCACCCAGGGGCGTAGTGCGGTGCCGGTGGCCAGGCACGCCATGCCGGCGAAGGCGCATACCAGTCCCGAGCAGGTGGGCGCCGCCGCCAGCGCCAGGGGTCCGGAACGGATCAGTGCGGTGGCGAGCGGCAGGCCCGTGAGCACGAGGAAGACCGCGGCGACGACGAGGAGCTTCATCGCAGCGGCCGCAGGTTCAGGGCGATGCCATCGCAGTTGGTGGGCTCGGTCGGTGAGATCGTGGCCTGCACGACGTAATCGGCCGGCTGGTCGTCAGGCACCAGGAAGCCCCGGGGATACATCACCTCGGTGAGCCGCATGGCCACGACCAGCATGTCCTTGGCTTCGAGGTGGACCGTCGAACCCGGGGGCACGAGGCTCTCGACCCGCCGTTCGAAGCAGCTGGTCACCTTCTCGCCAGCGTCGAAGTCCTTGCGGATCTGGCCGTGCAGCAAGCGATCGGTCACGGCGGCGCCGGAGCCGGCGTTCCACCCGACCACCACGAGGCAGCCGAGGGCGACCACCGCTCCCAGCACCCGAAGCGCGTTCGGTCGAGCGGACCGTCCGGCATGCACGAGCAGCATCGTATGGGACGCACCTCCTCCCGACGGGGATCCCAGCCGAACGATCAGGCGGTCTCTCAGCCGGTCGGCCAGGCCGGCCAGCGCCGCGCGGGCCGGGCGTGCACGGGTCAGTGCCGGGCGGCCAGCACCAACCGGGCGACCTCCGCGCTGGCGGTGATGGACGCCGGCAGATCGCTGGGCAACTCGCCGGCGTCGACGAAGGCGTCGGCGGAGACCTCCCAGCGAGTGCGACCATCGGTCAGCACGCCCCTCACGCCCCCGCCCCGAGGCGTCGACTCGACGAGGACCAGGCCGTCGAACACGGTGACGTTCATGTCGACGACGCAGTGGTGTTTGAGCACCTCTTCGAACACGATCGGCGCGATGGCTGGAGGCTCGGTGGCCGCCAGGTACGGACGAAGCACGTCGAAGACGCCGTGGGGGCGCAAGACCTCGAGCGCGGCCGAGTCGAGCACGAACGGCGTCTCGCCCCCCAGCACCTCATGGCCGGCGACGACACTCTGCAGTCCGAACCCGCTGGCCACCTTGGCAACGACCAGCGGGGCCGGCCCATGGCCGATGATCAGCAGCGCCGTGTCGATGACCATCGGCAAGAATCAGAAGACGGCGAGTGGGTTGGTCGGGCTGCCGGTCACGCCCTGGAAGCGGATCGGCGCCAGGGCGAACTGGAACTCCCAGCGTCCGAGCCGCTCGCAGGTCTGGGCCAGGTCTTCCAGCTGGCAGTTGTCGATGAGCCAGAGACCCATCGCGACGATGCCGACCATGTGGATCGGCATGTTGACCTGCTTGTAGCCGGTGGGCGTCGGGTCCTGGGCGACGTCGGAGCCGATCATGGCCACGCCCCTCTCGTGCAGCCAGGGCAGGCAGGCGGCCTGGTAGCCGGAGCGCGGCTTGTTGGCGTTGTACTTACGCCCCTCCGCCCGGCGGGCGCCGCCCTCGCCGGTGCGGAGCAACAGGACGTCGCCGGGCTCGACCCGCACGCCGGCGGCCTGCTCGGCGGCCTCGAGGTCCTCGGGGTACACGTGGTCGTCGGCGGCCAAGACGTCGACACCGCGCAGCTTTGCGATGTCGAGCAGGATCCCCCGGGTGGTGACGCCGTTCGACAGCGCCAGCACATCGTGCTTCAGCGCACCTTGACGGTCCGAGACCAGCGATGCCGGGGCGCCGCCGTACATCTTCCCGTCCCAGAACAAGTGGGCCAGCGAGTCGAGGTGGGTGACGTCGAGCCCGTGGAACACCATGCCGATGTACTCCTGGGCGCCACCGGCGCGACCGCCGGCGAGCAGGCCCTTGCGGCCTTCGTCGTCCAGTCCGAGGCCGGTCGAGAGCATGTAGCGCTGCGACTCGACGGTGGCACCGGGCTGCTGCCCGGTCTTGATGTCCCAGCTGCATGACACGGAGATGCCGTCGCGCACGAGTTGCGCGGCCGCCACCCTCTTCTCCGGCGTCAGGTGGTTCAGCGTGCCGAGACGATCGTCGTCGCCCCACCGGTTCCAATTGGACAGCTCATCGAACCACGTGAGGACGACATCTTCCGACGGCGCGGTAGGCATTGGCTTCCCCTCCAAGCATCGACACCCAAGGCGACGTGGATAGTACGCAGGCGCGTCAGGCGCAGGCGAACGTCCGGGCCCGACCCGGTCAGCGGGCCAGGCGCAACAGCAGGCTCTTCTGCAGCAACGCGCCGAAGGCCAAGCCGATCGTCGTCCAGAGAACCGCTTGCCCACCCAGCGCAGCGAGGCGGAATCGCCACAGGACGGTGGCCGGGAATGAGGTCGGCACCTCGTTCACACCCGGCATGACGACATAG
>JAXDQG010000789.1:0-13879 GCA_034667945.1 Acidimicrobiia bacterium
AGGCGGGGTTGGCCTGCACAGCTTCGACCCGGCCGCGATCTCTGCCGTCCCGCTCGACGACCTCGCAACCGACGAGGTCGTGGACCCAGAGGGCAGCGGGGTCTTCTATTGCGGGAGCGCGCAGAGCCAGGCCAGCTAGCCGTTCCGCGGTGCCCCGGTCGGTGACGCCCTCGAAGTTGACGAGCCAGCGGTGCCCGAAGGGCCGAGAAGACGCCACAACAAGCTCGCCACGATTGGTCGACAAGTGCGCTCCGGCATCGACCCGCTCGACGACATCGGTGATGAGATCGACCACAACCTCACCGCGGATTCCGTGCGCCTTGGCGACATGACCGACCTCGAGCAGAGGCCGGTCGGGACCGCTCACTCGACGAACTCGACCTCGACGTCGAGACCGTCTTTCACTGCCGCGGCACCGACGAGGGTCCGGATGGCTGCAGCCACTCTCCCGCGGCGACCGATGAGGCGACCGAAATCGTTCGGGGCGACACGGACAGCGAGGCGGACCTTGTTGCCCCGCAGCGGGATGGCTTCGATCTCGAGCGCGTCGGGGTCGTCTACGACGGATGCAGCGATGTGTCCGAGGACGGCAGTGGAGACCGGCGCCAACGCACGGTTGCCCTCGCTATCGTCTTCCCGCTCACCGTCAGAGGAGCGGGCGGCATCGTCGATGTCGGTCACTGCTTGGCGCTGCTGTATTCGGTCCAAGCGCCCGAAGCCTCGAGCAGCTTCTGCACACGCTCGGACGGCTGGGCGCCATTACGCAACCAGCGGAGTGCCTTCTCGTTGTCGATGCGGATCTCCGACGGCTCCCGACGGGGATCATAGGACCCGACGATCTCAATGAAGCGACCATCCCGAGGAGCCCGCGAGTCGGCGGCCACGATCCGATAAGTCGGCTGCTTCTTCTTGCCCATCCGCATCAGGCGGAGCTTCACGGCCACGTGTTCTTCTCTTCTCTCGCTGTGTTCGAAACGGGGTGGCATCCGCCGGGTAGAGCCGACGGATCCGTCTTGTGAGCCCGCCCGGCGTTGCTCGGGGCGACCGTCCATCATCGACCGTGCGGCCTGGTCAGTTCAAGCCGGGGAGCCGGAGTCCTGTCTTGGGCGCCTTGGCGGCCAGCTCTTCGATGTCCACGCCCGGCATCTGCACCGGGCCCTTCGGGGTCGTCCGGCCGCCGCCCTGCTTGCCCTTCCTCTTGTCGGCTTTGCGAGCCGCTTTGGCCTTCTTGGAACCGAAGCCACCGAACCGCTTCATCATGGCGGACACCTGCTTGAACTGGTCGAGCAGGGCTTTGACGTCGGTGGCCTGGGTGCCGGAACCGAGCGCGATGCGGTTGCGTCGGGATGCGTCGATGATGTTGGGTTCGACCCGCTCAGCCGTGGTCATCGAGCGAATGATGGCCTCGACCCGGGCGACCTGACGGTCGTCGATCTGTGCCTGGCGCACCTCTTTGGGCATGCCCGGCATGAGCCCGAGCAGGTTTTGCAGAGGGCCCATTTTCTTGAGCTTCTGCATCTGCTCAAGGAAGTCGTCGAGGGTGAATTGGCCCTCGAGGAGCTTGGACGCAGCCTCTTCGGCTTCGTCATCTTCATAGGCCGTTTTGGCCTTGTCGATCAGGGTGAGCACGTCGCCCATTCCGAGGATGCGCGAGGCCAACCGGTCGGGATAGAAGACGTCGAAATCGGCCAGCTTCTCGCCGGTCGAGGCGAAGGCAATGGGCCGCTGGACGACCTCCTTGACCGACAAGGCCGCGCCACCGCGGGCATCGCCGTCGAGCTTGGTGAGGATGACACCGTCGAGCTCGAGCGTGGCGTGGAACGCTTCCGCCACATTGACCGCGTCCTGACCGGTCATGGCGTCCACCACGAGAAACGTGTAGTGCGGCTGCGTGGCCTCGGAGATCTGTCGGACTTGCTCCATCATGTCGGTGTCAATGGCCAGACGACCGGCGGTGTCGACGATGACGACATCGCGCCCGCCTCGGCGTGCCTCGTCCAATGAACGGCGGGCCACGCTGACCGGATCGGTCGGCTCGGAGAAGACCGGCACGTCAACCTGGCGGCCCAGCGTCCGGAGCTGCTCGACGGCGGCGGGGCGCTGAAGGTCGGCACCCACCAGCAGTGGATTGCGCCCTTGGGATTTGAACCAGCGGGCCAGCTTGGCCGTTGTGGTCGTCTTGCCGGAACCTTGCAGCCCGGCCATGAGCACGACGGTAGGCGGACGCGATGCGAACGTGACCTGGAGCGGCTCGCCGCCGAGGACGGCGATCAGCTCTTGGTGGACCGCATCAATGACCTGGCTCGCCGGGTCGAGCGCTTTCGACAGATCAGCGCCGACGCACCGTTCGCGCACCCTGCTCTGGAACCGACGGACGACGGTGATGTTGACGTCGGCCTCGAGCAAGGCGACGCGGATCTCGCGGAGGACCTCGTCGACATCCTCTTCGCGCAGCGTGCCGCGGCTACGCAGCTTCTTGAAGATGCCTTCGAACCGGTCGGAGAGTGCCTCGAACATGCGAGTGGGCAGTCTACCGGCCGCAATGCGGCCGAACTGCTTGAGCGATCAGGCCGCGAAAAGCGCTTCCACGAACTCGTCCGGATCGAACTCGACGAGATCTTCGACCTGCTCGCCCAACCCGACCAACTTCACCGGGATCCCGAAGCGTGACTCGATGGCCAAGACGATGCCACCTTTGGCGGAGCCGTCGAGCTTGGTCAGGACCACGCCGGTCACCTCCACCGCCTCGGTGAACTCGCGAGCCTGCGCCAAGCCGTTCTGACCGGTGACGGCGTCGAGCACGAGGAGCACTTCGGTGACGTTGCCGGGGTCTCGGGAAGCCACCCGGCGCACCTTGCGCAACTCGTCCATGAGGTTCGACTTGGTGTGCAAGCGACCGGCGGTGTCGGCCAGCACCAGATCGACGCCCCGCGCGCTCGCTCGCTGGATGCCGTCGAAGACGACGGACGAGGGGTCTCCGCCCTCGGAGCCCCGGACGAAGTCCGCCCCGGAGCGCTCGGCCCAGGTCTGCAGCTGCTCGGCGGCCGCGGCCCGGAAGGTGTCGCCGGCGGCGAGGAGCGAGGTGCGGCCGAGCTCACGCTGCTGACGGGCAACCTTGCCGATGGTGGTCGTCTTGCCGACACCGTTGACACCCACGAACAGCCACACATTCGTGGTGTCAGGCTGGAAATGGAGCGTCCGGTCGAGGGAACCGAAGCGGCCCTTGAGATTGTTTTTCAGCGCCTCGACCAGCGCATCGGGGTCGCTAATGTCCTCTGCCCTCGCCTGGGCGCGCAGCGCGTCGAGCAGCGTGGCCGTCTCCTCCACACCCACATCCGCCCTGATCAGAGCCTCTTCGAGCTCCTCCCAGGTCTCCTCGTCGATGCCCCGGGAGCGGATGCCGATGAGATAGCCGGCCAGCAGGCCCCGGGCCTTGCCGAGGCGATCCCGGAAGCTCGGCTTGACGAGTGGCGCCAGCTCCTCGACCTCGGGCGGGGCCTCGACCGGGGCTTCTAGGACCGGGGCTTCGAGGACCGGGGCTTCGAGGACCGGCGCTTCGAGGACCGGCGCTCCGGGCTCTTCGAGGACGGGGGGCTCCTCGACCACCGGCCCCGGTGGCTCTAGGACTTCGACGCCGCCGGATGGCTGCCCCGCAGGTTGACGGGGCGGAATGGTTGGACGTGGTCGGGCGGGAGGCACCCGCCTGGGGCGATTGCGGCGGGCGTAGGTGGCGCCGCCGGCGACCAGACCGACCACCGCCACGACAACGAGCAAGATGATGAGGACCGTCATCGTCGGCGCAGCCTAGGACGAAGGCTACGACGGAGCCGTGACCGCGCCTGGCGGTTCACCGGTCCGGCGAGCAGGGGGACTGCGGGGTGGCCGGTGAGGTCGCCCTTGAAACTATTGCTTGCCGAGCGTCACGTCGACCGTCATGTTGGTGCCGCTGCGAAGCAGCTTGATCTGCAGCTTGTCGCCTGGGTGGTGCTTGCGAACCTGGGCTACCAGTTCGGCGAAGCTGCGAATGGGCTGATTGTCGAACTCCACGATCACATCCGCGACCTTGACGCCCGCTTTCGCCGCAGGGCTGGCGGGCGTGATTGCCGTGACGAGGGCGCCGGGCTGCCCGCTGGTTGTGTCGTCGCCGGCGATACCGAGGTAGCCGACATCGAGCGGCTGGTTGTTGATGATCCGCTGAGCGACGTCGTAGGCCGTGTCGATCGGGATGGCGAATCCGACCCCGGCGTTGTCACCGCTGCTCGAGGCGATCTGGTCATTGATGCCGATCACGCGGGCCTTCATGTCCACCAGCGCGCCGCCGGAATTGCCGGGGTTGATCGAGGCGTCGGTCTGCACCATTGCGACAACGCTGCTATCGACCTCGACCGGGCGGTTGACGCTGCTGACGATGCCGGCGGTGACGGTCTGGTCGAGCCCGAAGGGACTGCCGACGGCCAACACTGCCTGGCCGACCTGCAACGGGATGTTGAGGGCCAGCGACGCCACCGGCATGTCGGCGATGGGATCCATCTTGACCACGGCCACGTCGGTGTTGCGGTCCGAGCCGAGCACGGTTCCGCTCAAGGTCCTGCCGTCACCCAACCGGATGGTGAGTGTCTTGCTGTTGCCTACCACGTGGGCCGCCGTGAGGATGTGGCCGTCGGTGGTGAAGATGAAGCCCGAGCCCAGACCAGAGCCGGTTTCCAGCTGCACGACCGCAGGCTTTATGGCCTTGGCGGCGGCGGCCGCCGGCTCCATGGCGGGATCGAGGCTGGGGGTGGCCGCAACCGTCGAGGGCGGAGCGGTCGAACGCGTGGCCGGCGTTGTTGTCCCCGTGCCGCCGGTCGTCGTGGAGCCGCCCCTTGGCACGGTGGTGGAGCGGTCGGAGCTCAGCGAGGTCGGGGTCGCCGAGGACGAGCCGTTGTCTTTCACGATGCGGCCGATGACGAAACCGCCGGCGATAAGCGCCAAGGCGACGATCACAGCGGCAAGCCCTTGGACGAGTCGCTTGGATCGCGGCGAGCCCGGGCCGGAGCCGTCTGGCAGGGGTTGAGGCGGAAGCGGTGGCGTCGGAGGCGGCCCATGGGGTGCATCCAGCGGCGGAGCCGAGGGGAGTTGGGCGGTGTCCACCCCGGGCGACCACCAGTTCTCGCCCGGCGGAACCGGATCGGTGGCCTGCGGGGGCACGCGGCCGGGGTCGGGGTTCCAATCGCTCACGCTGGCCAACGTACCGGCCGTCAGCTAAAGGACGCGTAAGACGTGGATAGGACCGTGCGGTGGCAACCTACGGCGTGAGCAGGGCCGGAGGCGTCCGGGATGCTCTCATCACGCCGGCTCCGAACGCCGGTCGGCGAACAGGCGGCGGCGTATCTGGCGTCGTCCGCCGACCGCGGCCGGCCGCCGGGAGAGCGCCAAGCCTGTACCGGGTAGGGTGCCGGCATGGCAGACGGGGGTACACCACAGATCCGCAAGGCATGGGACATGGTCGACGAGGCCAAGAAAGAGATCGACAACCTGTCCGTCGAGCAGGTGAAGGCCGAGCTCGACGCAGGCACTGCGGTCATCGTCGATATTCGCGATTTCCGCGAGCTGTACCTGAGGGGAAAGATCCCAGGTGCCTTCCATGCCGACCGGGGCATGATCGAGTTCTGGGTGGACCCGGCCAGCGAGTACTACCGGGACCTCTTCACCCCCGACAAGCGCTTCATCCTCTACTGCGCGGGCGGCGGCCGCTCGGCCCTCACCGCCAAGACGCTCAAGGACATGGGCTATCCCAATGTCGGCCATCTCGAAGCCGGCTTCGGGGGCTGGGCCGAGGCAGGCATGCCTGTAGAGGACTGCAAGACCGACGCCAAGTGGGTGCAACGGAAGGACATCGAGGGCTGAAGGCGAACCGGCACCCCCGGGGCGGCGTGCTCGGCCACCGGCGGCCACCGGCCGCTCAGCGGCCCATGGCGTAGAACTGCTCGTTCGGCCGCATGTCCGTGAGGTTGGCCATGCGGTTGGAGAGAGCGAAGAAGGCGGCGATGGCGCCGATGTCCCAGATGTCCTCATCCGTGAAGCCATGCCCCCGCAGGCCGTCGAGGTCGGCCTCCCCCACCTCCTCCGACCTGGTCGCCACCTTCACGGCGAACGCCAGCATCGCCTTCTGCCGATCGTCGAGGTCGGCTTTGCGATAGTTCACGGCCACCTGGTCCGAAATGAGCGGATCCTTCATCCGGATGCGGGCGATGGCGCCGTGGGCGACGACGCAGTACTGACAGCTGTTGGCGGCGGACGTGGCCACGACGATCAGCTCTTTCTCACCCTTGCTCAGCCCGGACGGCTTCTCCATCAAGGCGTCGTGGTACGCGAAGAACGCCCGGAACTCGTCCGGCCGACGAGCCAGGACGAGAAAGACATTGGGCACGAAACCCGACTTCTCGGCCACGGCTTCGATGCGGGCCCGGATGTCGTCGGGAAGCTCGTCGAGGCGCGGGACGGGGAACCGGCTGATGGGATGCTCGCTCATCGCCTCCACTTTCCCACCTGGGTCGGCGGCGCGCCGCCCAGTCAGGCAGCCAGCGCTCTCCCTTGGAGTGAGTCAGCGGGTAACCGTTGGAAGGGCCGTCCGGGTGGCGCCCAGCCCTGGCAGCCAGATCGAGAAGGTCGAGCCGACGCCCAGGGCCGATTCGAGGCTCACCGAGCCGCCGTGACCACGGGCGATCTGCCGCACGATGGTCAATCCCAGACCGGAGTGACCCTCCGAGCGGCCCCGCCGGGGATCTCCTCGCCAGAAACGCTCGAAGACATGCGGCTGGTCCTCCTCGGCAATGCCGGGTCCCGCGTCGCGGACCGCCATCCAGACCCAGGTGCCGTCGTGCCCGCCCGCCACGGCCACGACCGAGCCCTCGGGGGCCAGGCCGACCGCATTGGCGAGCAGATTGGCGAGGGCCTGCTTCAGCGCCACGGGGTCGCCCGAGACGAGGAGCTCCTCCGGCGTGTCCGCGTGGACCCTCAACCCTTTCGTCTCGGCTGGCGCCGCGAACTCGGCAGCTGCCTCGCGGATGATCTCGGCCACGTCCACGACGGTCTCCCGGCTGGCCGGCGATTCACGTCGGGCGTGCGTGAGCAGATCGTCGACCAACACCCCCATGCGGCCGGCAGCTCTGCCGACCACGTGCAGGGTGTCACGCAGCTCTTCCGGCGGGGTAGACGGATCGGCCAGGGCCACGTCGACGTTGGTGCGGATGACCGCGATCGGGTTACGGAGCTCGTGACTGGCCTCGTGGATGAATTGGCGCTGGTTCTCGAAGGCGCTCTCCAGCCGGACAAGCATGTCGTCGAAGGTGTCAGCCAGATTCTTCAACTCGTCGTCGGGGCCGGAAAGGTTGATGCGGCGGGAGAGATCGGTCTCCGAGATGTCCTGTGCCACACGGGTGATCCGGCCGATAGGGCGCAGGGCCCGATCCGCCAGCAGCCAGCCGACCACCAGGCTGACCAGGAACATGGCACCAAGGGCGCCGAACGAGTAGCGGCGGAACTGCAGAAGCGCCCGCTGATTCACCGCCTTTTCGAACGCCTTGGCGTTGTCGCGGACCTCGACCTCGGTGGGCCGCAGTGTCTGGCCGCAGAAGATCGGTCCGCCCCGATCGAACTGCAAGCAGTTCGCTTCGCCCGGTACGAGGATCTGCTGGCGGTCAGTCACCGATTGGTTGGCCAGCGAGCGGGACAGGCCGAGGTAGATGCCCGCCACGAGGATGGCGGCCAGGCCGAAGACGACAACGGAGTAGATGAACGCCAGGCGCACCTTCAGCGATCCGAGCCACGACGGCAGAGCACCGGCAGCCCGCACGGGTCGACTGCGTCGCCGCTCGCCCGACATTCCCGCCTGCGAACCCGACATTCCCGCCTGGGAAGCAGCCGCCTGCCGTTCGCTTCCTTCCGGCTCCGCGGGCTTCGACTCCGGCGACCGTGCGTCGGGCGGCGGGGTGAACGAGGTCGTCATGCCACTTCTCTCAGCCGGTAGCCGGAACCGACGACCGTGTCGAGAACGGGTTCCTCGTCGCCGATCGAGAGCTTCCTTCTCAGCGTTCCAACCGTCACCCGGACCGTGTTGGTGAACGGGTCCGCGTGTTCGTCCCAGACGTGTTCCAGCAGTCGTTCTTGCGAGATGACCTGTCCCGGATGGGTCATGAAGTACCGCAGCAGTGCGAATTCCTTGGCCGTCAATTCAAGCCGTCGGGCACCTCGAAAAGCTTCGTGACGCGCCGTGTCGAGCCGCAACGGACCCACTCGGAGAACGGCGTCATGATGCGTCGTGTCCCGTCGGAGCAGCAGCCGGATGCGAGCGGACAGCTCCGGAAAGGCGAACGGTTTGACGAGGTAATCGTCCGCGCCGTCGTCGAGGCCGCCGACACGGTCTTCGATCGCGTCCCTGGCGGTCAGCATCAACACCCGAGGAGCCGCGCCCTGCTCCTGGCGTATGCGCCGACACACCTCACGGCCGTCCACACCGGGCATGGTGAGATCGAGACAAATGAGGTCATACTCCGTGAACGACAGCCGGTTGAGCGCTTCCTCGCCGGAGTAGACCGTGTCGACCGCATAACCTTCGCGACGGAGACCTCGAGCTACGGCATCGGCGAGGTCTACCTCGTCATCCACCACCAACAACCGCATCCTCAACGCCTCCCGAGGCACGCCCGTCGGGCCTGGTTGCCGCCAACCGACTTTATGTTGTCCTTCGGGCATACCTGCTCCACTCACTTGCGGATAGGTCCGAGCGGATGCGACCTCCCTGCCTCAGCAGGGTGGGGAGCGTCCGGGAGGCCCTCGCCACGGAAGCTCTTAACGCCCGGCCGTGAAAGCTCCTGTAAACGAACTCTTACGCCCGCCCTTCCCCAACCCGAGACCCAGGAGGGCCACGCTCCTCATGCAGTCAAAGATGCCGGCACCAGGCGATCACCAGCCCGGCCCGACCCGGTCAACGTCTACGGCCACGAGCGATGCCGCCGTGCTCGAAACGGCGCTGTTCGAGGTGAAGAAGGTCATCGTCGGCCAGGAGCGGGTCATCGAACGCCTCTTCGTCTGCCTGTTGGCCCGCGGTCATTGTCTGTTGGAAGGCGTACCGGGGCTGGCCAAGACGCTGGCCATGGAAACCATGGCCCGTTCAATCGGCGGCAGCTACAACCGCATCCAGTTCACTCCCGACCTGTTGCCCTCCGACATCGTGGGAACCCGTATCTACCGCCACTCCAGCGAAGCCTTCGACGTCGAGCTCGGACCGATCTTCGCCAACTTCGTGCTTGCCGACGAGATCAACCGGGCACCGGCCAAGGTGCAATCCGCGTTGCTCGAGGTCATGGCCGAGCACCATGTCTCAATCGCCGGTCAGACGTTTCCTGCGCCGGATCCCTTCCTCGTGCTTGCGACCCAGAACCCCATCGAGTCGGAAGGCGTGTACGCCCTTCCCGAGGCGCAGCGCGACCGCTTCCTCATGAAGGTGCTCGTCGACTATCCCCTTCCCCACGAGGAGGTGGAGATCGTCCACCGCATGGGGGCCCATCCGCCGGTCGCCCGGCAGATCCTCTCGAGCAGCGAGCTCGTCCGCCTCCAGGAAGCCGCCGTCGACGTCTATGTAGACCGCAGTGTGGTCGACTACGCGGTCAACCTGGTCCTGGCCACCCGCAGCCCGATGGACTACGGCATGTCGGAGCTCGCCCCGCTCATCGAGTACGGCGCCAGCCCCCGCGCCTCGCTGGGGCTCGTAGCCGCAGGCCGCGCGCTGGCGCTGCTCAGGGGACGGCGCTACGCCCTCCCCCAGGACGTCTTCGACGTGGCCCCCGAGGTGCTGCGCCATCGTCTCGTGCTCTCCTACGAAGCCCTGGCCCAGGGCCTCGTGCCCGATCAGCTGACAGCCCGGATTCTCTCGACGGTGCCCGCTCCCCGGGTGACGCCGACGCTCGAGGGCACGGATGACCAGCGTCCAACCACGCCCCTCACCTTCGGGGCGCCCCCCACTCCGCCAGCTGGCGCTCCGGCCGCCGTCCGCGTCGGGCCCGTGCCGGCTGGGTCGGGGGGTGCGTCGTCGAGCGGAACCGCCGGGCTCAGGCCCGGCACGCCGACCCCGGGTGCCCCCAGTCCGTGGGCGCCCACCGAAGAGCTCAATCGCTGAGGTGGCACGGCCTCGGCGCCGTCGACCGCCTGGTCCACCGACCTTGAACTGCTCGAGCCGCCGGAGCGACCGCACCGGCTCGACCAGGTGACTCCTTTCTCGACCCGCTGACCCCTCGGCCCCGCCCGCTTTCTCGGCCCCAGCCCGCTTTCTCGGCCCCACCCACATCGTCGAACCGCAGCCGCCAACCGACTGCACCGTGACAGGGACGTTTGATGCTCAACACCGCACCCAACCGCTACGTGGCCAGGGCCTTGGCCGACGGGCGCACACGTGAGCTGCTCCAGCGGCTCGATCTGGCGGTGACCAGGAAGCTGGACGGCGTGCTCCAGGGTGACTACCTCGGATTGGTGCCCGGTCATGGCAGTGAGCCGGGTGAGACACGTGAGTATCAGCCCGGCGACGACGTGCGTCGCATCGACTGGAACGTCACCGCCCGACTGGACGTTCCGCACACCCGCGAGACCATTGCCGATCGCGAGCTGGAGACATGGGCGCTGGTGGACCTGTCGTCCAGCCTCGACTTCGGCACCGCCGTCTGCGAGAAGCGAGACCTGGCCATCGTGGCGGCGGCTGCCATGGGCATGCTGACGTCACGGACCGGCAATCGCTTCGGTGTGATGATCGCCGAAGGCGAGCAGCTGGTCACGTTGCCAGCGCTTGCCGGACGGGTGAATCTGTTCGCCACCCTGCATCAGCTGATGGACCGGCCTCGAGCGGCAGATGGCACTGGTCGAACGCGGCTGGCCGCAGCGATCGACCGGGTGGCCATGTTGCACCGTCGCCGCGGTCTCGTCGTGGTGATCTCGGACTTCCTGGCCTCCGACGACTGGTCACGATCCCTGGCCCGACTGGCCGTCCGCCATGACACGCTCGCCGTGGAGATCATCGATCCGCGTGAGCTCGAGCTACCGGATGTCGGGATCATCACGGTGGTGGATCCCGAAACCGGTCGCCGCCGGGAGATCCAGACCTCCTCGGCCCAGCTTCGCGCCCGCTACGCCGAGGCTGCCGCGGCGCAGCGCGGGCGCAACGCGTCCGACATCCGCCAGTCGAGCGCAGACCACCTCGTCCTGCGCACGGAGAGCGATTGGTTCGACGACCTTGTCCGCTTCGTCAGCCTGCGTCGTGAGCGGGCCGCCCGTTTGCCCCGGAGGGCACGTTGACGTTCCTCTCCCCTGCCTGGCTACTCCTGCTGCTCAGTGTCGTCGCGCTGGGCGTCATCTACGTGCTCGCCCAGCGCCGCCGGCGCTCGTATGCGGTGCGGTTCACCAACCTCGAGTTGCTCGATGTGGTGGCGCCCGAACGACCGGGTTGGCGGCGGCACCTGCCCGCCATAGCCCTCCTGGTCGGCATGGTGGCCCTGATCGGCGCGCTGGCGCGGCCGGCCCGCGATGTCCGCGTTCCCAAGGAGAGAGCCACCATCATGGTCGCCCTCGACACCTCGCTGTCGATGATGGCCAACGATGTGACGCCCAATCGGGTCGAGGCCGCCAAGGCGGCCGCCAAGTCGTTCGTCGACCTGCTTCCCGCCAAGCTCAACGTGGGTCTCGTGACGTTCAACCGGTCGGTGCAGGTGCGGGTGGCCCCCACACTCGATCACGCTTCGGTCAAGGACGCCATCGGTGCGCTGCAACTCGGCGAGGGCACAGCCATCGGTGATGCGATCATCGCCTCGGTGGGCGCCATCAAGGAGATGCCGCAGGTCGTCGACGGGGAGCACGTCCCTGCTCGCATCGTGCTCATGAGCGACGGGCAGACGACCGTCGGGAAGCCCGATTCGGCCGGCGTCCAGGCGGCCAACGCTGCAGAGATCCCGGTGTCCACCATTGCCTTCGGCACCGACGGCGGCGTCGTCAATCTGGGTGATCGGACTCCCATCCCGGTTCCGGTGGACCGGGCGGCACTGAAGCAGATCGCCGATCAGACCGGCGGGGTCGCCTTCTCGGCCGCCTCCTCGGCGGAGCTCAAGAAGGTCTACGCCGACATCGGCAGCGCCATCGGCTACAACACCGAGCAGCGCGAGATCAGCCGCTGGTTCATCGGCTTCGGTCTGCTGGCACTCCTCGCTGCGGCCGGCATGAGCCTGCTCTGGTTCAGCCGTCTCCCGTGAGCCGGCGCCTGGCCGGCCGATCCTCGCCGTTCCGGGCCCGAGCCCCCCTCCGGATGCCATCCAGGCTCACAAGACCGTGTCGATCAGGGCCCGGGCGGTCGAAACCAGGTGGGACCAGGGCGGTCGTGCCCCGAAGCCAGCCCGTAGACGGACCACCTCGGCCTGGAAGCCGGCCAGCGCGCCGGCGACGGTGGATGGATAGACCGGAGATGCGCCGGGCAGCACGGCCAACCAGGCGCCCAGCGCCAGCACCAGCGACGATGGCTCAACCGAGTAGCGGACGAGATCGAACCCTGCCAGATCGCTGGCGAACCGTGCGTACGCTTCGCCTTCGGGCACCAGCGCCGCCCACGTGTGTTCGGCCGGGTCCCCTTGGCTGATGGCCATGGCCATCCCGAGCTCGAGGGGCATGTTGAGGCGCGCAAGATTGGCGTCGCCCTCGCCGTGGCAGCGCGACAGGTCGTGGATGGAATATCGGGCTTCCCTCAGTCCGGCGAAGATGCGGGTGATCCGCGGCTCGCTGAGTCCGCCGCTCGACAAAGCGCTGGTCGGCGTGAAGCCGTAGGCGACGATGGCGAGCAAGAGGGCGTCCAGCAGTGGCTCAAAGGCGGCGTCGAACGGGCAGTTGACGAAGATGGCCTCCCCATCGTCCGCCGGAGCGGTCACTCCCCTTCGCCCGCCTGGCCGACCCGCTCGACAATCGCATCCAGCCGGCGCTGCACCGCGGCCCGCTCGACCGCGGTCAAGTCGCGGCGTCCCCCGTCAGGGCTTTCGAACGCCGCCAGCAGTGCGTCGGCCAACGCCTCCGGCTCGAGTCGATCGGCGTCGACGAGGAGATGTTGGAAGCGGCTCAAGACACCGGGCGCATTTGCACCTCCGACCTCCACGGAGATGAGCCTTTTGTGCGGGTCGCCGTCGGCCAGGCGCAACGCGGTGGCGCGCTGATGACGAACCGAGGGGTCACTGGTGTTCCCCACCAGAGCCACCACCGCTCTGGCTTGCTCGAGCGCCGTGTCGGTGCGCTGCCGATCATCCGTGGACGCCAACGGGGCTGTGTCCATCCACACCGAGACCCCGCGTGCCCGAAGCGCCTCGGCCACCCGCTGGGCCACCTCGGCATCGGCCTGCGCAAAGGACAGAAACACGTCCATCTTCGCCCCGTCCATCCTCGCCTTCGGGCAGTGAGGCTAAGGGCTGTGAGGCTAATTGCCGAATGGCAACGGTCGGTGCTGCCCTGCGCCGGCTGTGCCCCGTTCAGCCGGCGCGCAGGCGTTCGCTGATGACCTCTGACGACCCACCTGGTTGCATGGTCACCCCATACAGGCAATCGGCGACCTCCATCGTGCGCTTCTGGTGGCTCACCACGATGAGTTGCGCCTCGGAGCGAAACTCCTCCATGAGGTCGAGGAAGCGACGAAGATTGACGTCGTCGAGGGCGGCTTCCACCTCGTCGAGGACGTAGAACGGTGAGGGCCGGCTGCGGAAGATGGCGAAGAGCAGGCCGAGCGCGGTCATGGCCCGTTCGCCACCGGAGAGCAGCGACAACTTGCGGACATTCTTGCCGGACGGTCGGGCGTCGCCGTCGACCCCCCAGTCCAGCACAATGTCGG
>JAXDQG010000790.1:0-8045 GCA_034667945.1 Acidimicrobiia bacterium
AACGCAGCCTCGCAATGTGATTTTTTTGTCGGCCGGCCTCAAGGCCGGCGACTCCGGCTCGCCCCTGATCGACTCTGAGGGCAGCGCGATCGGCGTCGCTTTCGCCATCTCACCGAAGATCCCGAACCTGGCGTTGGCCCTGACCATCGCAGATGTCAAGACCATCGTCGCCAGCGCGGCACGTCTAAACCCGCAGGCTGATTTCGAGCCGCCCCCGCACCGGTGTCTCGAGCCCGACTCAACCGGCACGGCCGCGGCCGCGGAGGACGTGGTCCGATGATCGGGTCGGCCCGGCTCGGTCCGGCCGAACGCGCCGCGAACCTCGACCGAGTGAACACCGAGACCTTCGACGTCGTGGTCATCGGTGGGGGAGTGACCGGCAGTGGGAGCGCTCTCGACGCGGCTACCCGCGGCCTTTCCGTCGCCCTCATCGAGCAGCGCGACCTCGCCTCCGGCACCTCGAGCCGATCGTCGAAGCTGATCCATGGCGGTCTGCGCTACCTCGAGCAGCGCAACTTCGCCCTGGTGTCAGAGGCGCTCCACGAGCGCGGCCTGATGCTGTCGACCCTCTGCCCCCACCTGGCCCGCCCCGTCAGCTTCCTCTATCCCCTGCGGCACCGCGCGTGGGAGCGGCTCTATGTCGGCGCCGGCGTCGGCCTCTACGACGTCCTTGCCTCGCGAGGCGAGAATCCGCTGCCGCGTCATCGCCACCTGACTCGCCGGGGCGCCCTTCGGCTGGCCCCGGCGCTGCGGGCCGATGCCCTGGTCGGGGCAGTGCAGTATTGGGATGCCCAGGTCGACGATGCCCGCCACACCGTGACCGTGGCCCGCACAGCGGCCGAATACGGGGCAGTTGTGGCCACCTCGGTCCAGGCCGTCGGCTTCGAACGCGAAGGCGACCGGGTCGTTGGCGTCCAGGCCGTCGACACAGAGGCCGGCCGTCGCATGCTGATCCGTGCGCGCCAGGTGATCAATGCCACCGCCACCTGGACCGATCAGGTGCAGGGCCTCGCGGGCCGGGGACGCATCCGGGTCCGGGCCTCCAAGGGCATCCACTTGGTGGTCCCCAAAGACCGGATCCACTCCGACACGGGACTGATTCTGCGGACCGAGTCGTCGGTCTTGTTCGTCATACCGTGGGGCGCCCATTGGATCGTCGGCACGACCGACACCGATTGGCATCTCGACCTGGCCCATCCGGCGGCCAGCCAGCGCGACATCGACTACCTCCTGAAGCATGTCAACCAGGTGCTGCGGACACCGCTCACCCACGACGACATCCAGGGCGTCTACGCCGGCCTGCGTCCACTGCTGGAGGGCGAGTCCGATGCCACGTCGGAGTTGTCGCGTGAGCACGCAGTCTCGCAGACGGTGCCAGGCCTCATCACCGTGGCCGGCGGTAAGTACACCACCTACCGGGTCATGGCCGCGGATGCGGTCGACGTCGCCGCCCGCAACCTGCCGACCCGCGTGCCGCCCTCGTGCAGCGACCGCGTGCCGTTGTGGGGCGCGGCCGGCTACCAGGCGCTCTGGAACCGTCGCGAGCGCCTGGCTGACGAGGCCGGCCTGCACGTGAGCCGGCTCGAGCACCTCCTCGGCCGCTACGGCGCCCAAGTGGGTGATCTGCTCGACTTGATCACCAACCGGCCGGAACTGGGCCGGTTGCTGCCGGGGTCCGATACCTACCTGGCCGTCGAGGTCGCCTACGCGGCATCCCACGAGGCTGCGCTGCACCTCGACGACGTGCTGACCCGGCGCACGCGGCTGTCCATCGAGAGCTTCCACCGGGGTGTCGACAGCGCCGAGGCGGCCGCCGACCTCATGGCTCAGGAACTGGGCTGGTCTGATGACGTCCGGCGGCGCGAGGTCGAGCACTACCGGGCTCGGGTGCAGGCCGAGCGGAACTCACAGGCTCAACCCGACGACCAGAGCGCGGACACCGCGCGACTGGGCGCCCCGGAAGTCC
The DNA here is from genome assembly GCA_034667945.1 of Acidimicrobiia bacterium. Taxonomy (GTDB): domain Bacteria; phylum Actinomycetota; class Acidimicrobiia; order Acidimicrobiales; family CAIXPF01; genus JAXDQG01. The sequence goes on from JAXDQG010000790.1 coordinate 1,967, forward strand.
GCCGAGTGGCCGCGCTGGCGAGCTGAGACGCAGGGCACAGCGGCGCGCGGGAGCTGGTGGCAGGCCCGCGACAAGCTCTGACCTGAAATCCAACGGCGATCAAGCGACCGCTTTGTTAACTAGGTGCGAATTTGTCAACGAGGTGCGAATTTGTCAACGAAGTGCGAAACGGGTGCCGTGGCGAGTCGACCGGGCGGTCCGCTGCAGCGCGAACGGCCTGCTCGTTGCGCTTCGGTTGGGTGAAGCAGGAATGACGGGGGCACATTTAGGGGAACCCAAGCCGCACAAGGACGCCTAGGTCCGTGTATCGTCGCCAGCAGACGGCTCGCCGCTCGAACCCCCGTGAGCGGCACGCCGAAGCGGGTAGCGGAAGCTCTCCGCGAAGCAGGAGGTCGGGTCGTCAACAAGTTCGAGTATGAGCGGCGGTTATCCGGCTACGAGGCTGAGATGGCCGAGCTGCGAGAGCAGGCCAAGGCGATGGAGGAAGAAATCGTCGCCTTGCGCCGCCGGCTACAGGATGCTCCGAAGCGGGTTCGCACCCTGGAGGAGCGCCTTCTGGACACCAAGGGTCAACTGGCCCAGGCCGTGGCCCAGAACGAGAAGTTGAGCTACACGCTCCGAGAGGCCCGCGAGCAGATCGCCACCCTTCGGGAAGAGGTCGAGAAGCTCACGCGGCCGCCGTCCGCGTACGGCACCTACCTGGGGCACAACTCCGACGACGGCACCGTGGACGTGTTCTCCGGAGGCCGCAAGATGCGGGTTGCGCTCCATCCGGATATCGACCCCGAGGAGATGCAGCGGGGCGCCGAGGTGGTCCTCAACGAGTCGCTCAATGTCGTGCTCGCCCGCGGCGGCGAGCGCCAGGGCGAAGTGGTCACGCTCAAAGAGGTGCTGGAGGACGGCGAGCGCGCCCTCATCGTGGGCCGGGCGGACGAGGAGCGGGTGGCCGAGCTGGGCGACTCGCTTCGGGGTGAACGCCTCCGCAGCGGCGACACGTTGTTGATGGACGTGCGCTCGGGCCTGTTGCTCGAGAAGCTTCCCCGACCCGAGGTCGAAGAACTGGTGCTGGAAGAGGTCCCCGACGTCTCCTATGCCGACGTCGGCGGTCTCGACAGCCAGATCGAGCAGATCACCGACGCGGTCGAGTTGCCGTTCGTCCACCGCGAGTTGTTCGCCGAGTACCGCTTGCCGGCACCGAAGGGCATCCTGCTCTACGGCCCTCCGGGCTGCGGCAAGACGCTCATCGCCAAGGCCGTGGCCAACTCGCTGGCCAAGAAGGTGGCCGAGGTCACCGGTGACGCCAAGGCCCGCAGCTACTTCCTCAACATCAAGGGTCCCGAGCTCCTCAACAAGTACGTGGGTGAGACCGAGCGGCAGATCCGCCTGGTCTTCCAGCGGGCTCGCGAGAAGAGCGAGGAAGGCTGGCCGGTCATCGTCTTCTTCGACGAGATGGAGTCGTTGTTCCGCACCCGGGGCAGCGGTATCTCGTCCGACATCGAATCCACGATCGTGCCCCAGCTCCTCGCTGAGATCGATGGCGTCGAGAGTCTGCGCAACGTCATCGTCATCGGTGCGTCCAACCGCGAGGATCTCATCGACCCCGCCATCCTTCGGCCGGGACGACTCGACGTGAAGATCAAGATCGAGCGGCCGGACGAGCGTTCAGCCGCCCAGATCTTCTCGCGTTACCTCACCGACGACCTGCCGCTCGATGCCGACGAGGTCAAGCGGTTCGGCAACGGCGACAAGTTGAAGGCCATCGACAAGATGATCGAGGCCACGGTCGCCGAGATGTACCGGGACGATGAGGCCAACCAGTTCCTGGAGGTCACCTATCAAAACGGTGATCGTGAGGTCATGTACTTCAAGGACTTCTCGTCGGGCGCCATGATCGAGAACATCGTGCGCCGGGCCAAGAAGCTCGCCATCAAGCGCCTGATCGCCGGCGGCACGCCCGGGGTGGGCACCGAAGATCTTCGCGCCGCGATTCATCAGGAATACAAGGAACACGAAGATCTACCGAACACCACCAATCCCGACGACTGGGCGAAGATCTCCGGGAAGAAGGGCGAGCGCATCGTCTATGTGCGCACGCTGGTGGGCAATCGGAAAGAGGCCGCCGGACCGACCGGTGGCCGGTCCATCGAGCGAGTGGCCACCGGGCAGTACCTCTGAGGCCAGGTTCTCCTCAACCGTCGGGCCGGTCTCCCGGAGCAGTGGAGGCCGGCCCTGTACGCGCCGCGGCCAGACGGTCAGTAGCGCAGGGCTGGCCAGCTGGGCCGGAGTAGGGTTGGCGACATGGCGCTTCGAAAGATCGTCGGGGTAGAGACCGAGTACGGCATTCTGCTCAGAGGTCGGGCTGATGCCAATCCGATCGCCGCCTCGTCGGTTCTCATCAACGCCTACATCAACTCGTTGAACGAAACGTCCGGGCCTGTCGGAGGCACCCCCCGCGTCGGCTGGGATTTCGTGGACGAATCACCCGGGAACGACGCCCGAGGAGTGAACCTCTTCGCAGGCATCGCTCCCGAGGTGGAAACGCACCTGGTCAACGCGGTCCTCACCAACGGCGCCCGCTACTACGTCGACCACGCCCACCCTGAGCTGTCCACGCCCGAGTGCGCCGATGCTCGCAGTGTGGTGGTCTTCGACCGTGCCGCCGAGCTCATCCTGGCCGACTCCATGAAGGCGGCCTCCCGGGTGCTGCACCCCGGCGAAGAGATCCTCATCTTCAAGAACAACTCGGACCGCAAGGGCAACAGCTACGGCTGCCACGAGAACTACCTCATGGACCGCACCACGCCCTTTGCCCGGGTTGTGGCCCATGCCATGCCGCACTTCATCACCCGCCAGATCTACACCGGGGCGGGAAAGGTGGGCAGCGAGGCCATCGGGGTGTCATCCGCTCAGGTGCCCTTCCAGCTCACGCAGCGTGCCGACTTCTTCGAGGAAGAGGTCGGCCTCGAGACCACGCTGAAGCGGCCGATCGTCAACACCCGCGACGAACCGCACGCCGATCCGAAGAAGTACCGCCGGCTGCATGTCATTGCCGGCGACGCCAACATGAGCGAGGTGGCCACCTTCCTGAAGGTTGGCACCACGTCGATCCTTCTCTGCATGATCGAGGACGACGCCGTGCCCCGCACGCTGACGCTCGCCCACCCGGTGCAGGCCATGCGCCAGGTCAGCTACGACCTGGCGCTCAACCGTCCCTTGGAGACCGAGGAGGGCGGCACCATCACCGCCCTCGAGTGGCAGTGGGAGCTGTACGACGCCGCCCGCAAGTGGGCCGACGACCGCGGGCTCGACGCGGTCAATGCCGAGGTTGGCGCCGAGGTTCTTCGCCGCTGGGAGCATGTGCTGGCCGGGCTCGAGGCCGATCCGATGAGTCTCTCCAGCCAGATCGACTGGGTGGCCAAGTACCGGGTGCTCAGCGCTTATCGCGAGCGGCACGGCCTCGGCTGGAACGACGCCAAGCTCGCCGCCATGGATCTGCAGTACCACGACCTCCGGCCGGACAAGTCGTTGTCCGCCCGGGTCGGGCTCGAGCGACTGTGCACCGAGGAGGAGGTGTTGCGGGCCGTCACCGAGCCGCCCGACGACACCCGGGCCTATTTCCGCGGCAAGTGCCTTCAGAAGTGGGCAGATGACATCGTCGCCGCAAATTGGGACTCGATGGTCTTCGATGTTGGTGACGATCCGCTCAGGCGTGTGCCAATGATGGAACCGACACGCGGTACCAAGGCACACGTGGGTACCTTGTTGGAAGAATGCGCCACGTCAGCCGAGCTGCTCAGGCGGTTGGGCGCGTGACCGGTCAACGAACGACACGAGAGGGAGGCGCCTGATGGCGGAGCGGGAGCAGAAGCGGAAGCCAAGTCCCGAACGGTCCACCGAGGAGCCCATGGCCACCCCGGGAGTTTCCGAGCAGGGCGAGAAGATCAAAGCCGAGCTCGACGAGCTCCTCGACGAGATCGACGACGTGCTGGAGACCAATGCTGAGGACTTCGTGAAGTCGTACATCCAGAAGGGCGGCCAGTAGCCGCTCGACGCAGCGCAGGGTAGCGGCGGTTGAGCCGCTACCCTGACCGCCCGTGCTACCCCTCTTCCGAACCGGAGACGACCCAGGGCCTTCCTTCCTGGCACTCAGAGAACGGGCAGGTCTCCAACCGCCTGTGCTGCAGGGAAAGATCGACCCAGATCTCGTGACCCACGGCACCACAGTGGTGGCGCTCCGTTACGCCGACGGCGTGATCATGGCCGGAGATCGCCGGGCCACGTCCGGCAACCTCATCTCGCACCGGGACATGGAGAAGGTGTTCCCCGCCGATCGCCATTCCGGGGTCGCCATCGCGGGCGCAGCTGGTCCGGCCGTGGAGATGGTCCGGCTGTTCCAGTTGCAGCTGGAGCACTACGAAAAGGTCGAGGGCCAGTCGCTCAGCCTCGAGGGCAAGGCGAATCAGCTCTCGGCCATGGTACGCGGGCATCTGCCCATGGCCATGCAGGGTCTCGTCGTCGTGCCGCTCTTCGCCGGATACGACATTCGGCGCGATGTCGGCCGGCTCTACCAGTACGACGTCACCGGCGGTCGCTATGAGGAAGCGGCGTATGCGGCCACTGGATCCGGCTCGCTGTTCGCCGGCACGGTGGTGAAGCTGGGTTTCCGCGACCGCATGGACCGGGGTGACGCGGTGGACCTGGCGCTGTCGGCCCTGTTCCAGGCCGCCGATATGGATTCGGCGACCGGCGCCCCCGACCTTGTGCGAGGCATCTTCCCCATCGTGGCCACCATCACGACAGAAGGCTTCACCCGGCTCGAGGACAGGGAAGTGGCCGAACGGTTCCTGGCCATGGCATCGACATTGTCGCCGGCCACGGCAGCGCCACGCGAGATCGGTCCGGGCCCGGACTCACCCGAAGAGCGCTCATGAGCGTGCGCGCGCCTGTCCTCCTCCTGCCGATCATCTCACCCGCTCGAAAAGGAGCCCCTACATGAGCATGCCGTTTTATGTAGCTCCCGAGCAGTTGATGAAGGACAAGGCGGACTATGCCCGCAAGGGCATCGCCCGTGGGCGTTCGCTGGCTGCTGTCGTGTGCGGTGAGGGCATCCTCATTTGCGCCGAGAATCCGTCCAACACGCTGCACAAGGTGTCCGAGATCTACGACCGCATCGGCTTCGCCGGAGTGGGCAAGTTCAACGAGTTCGACCAGCTGCGCATCGCCGGTATTCGCCACGCGGATCTGAAGGGCTACTCGTACAGCCGCGAAGACGTGGACGCCCGCAGCCTCGCCAACGCCTACGCCCAGATCCTCGGGCAGATCTTCACGCACGAGATCAAACCCATGGAGGTCGAGATCCTCGTGGCCGAGTTGGCTACCCGCCAAGAGGACGACCGGCTCTACCACATCCTCTACGACGGCACGGTGGTCGACGAGACGCGGTTCATTGCCTTGGGTGGCGATGCTGAAACCGTCGCCGATCGGTTGCAGGAGTCCTTCGGTGACAGTGTGCGTTCGTTCACCTCTGCATTGCAGGCGTCGGTGGCCGCCTTGGCCGGTCCTGACCGCGCGCTCGACGCCGAGGCGCTGGAGGTGGCCGTGCTCGATCGAGCCGCCGAACGCCGGGCGTTCCGTCGCCTCACCGACGCCGAGGTGGCCGGCCTGCTGGAATCTCATTGAGCTGGCACGACATCATCCCCTTGTAGGCAATCACCCTCGCCGATGGAAGAGTGCGAGCGCTGGGGTATTCGCATAGAGCGTCCGTCCGAGCACCCGGCGCGCTTGGGCGATTCCGGCGGGCACCCTCGTGGTCCAGCTGTTTTGTGTTGCGTAGCGGTTGCTCCGGTTACGAAACCCTCCGGGGACGAAGCACGGTGATTCGCCGCACCTGTTACGCCCACCGCCTCAGTGCGCCCCCTGCGCGGCCCCACTTCTGTGGGCGCCCGATCAGCGCCACCCCGCTAGACCACGATCTCCGGCGTTTCGTCACCGGAGCAACCCATGAGCCGCAAAACGGCGTGTGGGCTGGTCTTTGGGGTTGTGCGCTCGGTGTGGTGGGGGGGGGGCGGGGCGCCCCGCC
>JAXDQG010000791.1:0-4524 GCA_034667945.1 Acidimicrobiia bacterium
AAGGTCTTCGACGCTCGGGTGACGCCATTGACGATCGCCGCTTGCAGACCGTTGGTCGACGTCCCGACGATCTCTGTCAATCGATAGGTGTGGTCGCTCACCATTCCCCCTTTTCCGAAGGCCGTACTCCGGCCAGAGCCCAGATGCTATGGAGGCTGCTCAGATGACGCGGCGCTCTCGCAGCGCGGTGCGCTGATGTTCGTCATAACCCAGCGATCCCAACACCTCGTCGTTGTCAGCCCCGGGTAGCGGTGCAGCGCTGCGGACCCGGGTGGGCGTCCGCGAGAACTTGGCGGCCGGGCCGGTGAGCGGCGCCACCGACCCGTCGGACAGCTTCATCTCCTGCAGCATGTCGCGCTCCAGCACGTGCGGTTCGCGAGCTGCCTCGGCGTAGGTGTTGAGCTTGGCGGCCACCAGCCCGGCGTCGAGAAATCGCCCCAATGCCTCGTACACCGAGCGCGGAGCACACCACTCGGCGATGACCTGGTTGACCTGGTCTCGATTGGTCAAGCGCTCACCGTTCTTGCCGAATCCCGGTGCCCGGGACAACTCCGGTCGGCCGATCACCTCGCACAACCGACGCCAGTGGCTGTCAAGGGCGATTGCCAGGTACAGGCTGCCGTCCGCGCAGTCGTAGACATCGCAGGGATGCGTGACGTTGACCTGCGCACCCCACCGTTGCAGCGGCACATCGGTCGCACCGAGCGACAACAGCCCGTCGCTGTGGAACAGCAGGGCATCGAGCAGGCAGACATCGACGTGTTGCCCCTCGCCGGTACGGTCGCGGTGCCGCAGGGCGGCCAAGGCCGACAGGGCGCCATGGACGCCGGCGAGATCATCCGCCAGGAACGTCGGTGCCTTCACCGGTGGACCATCGGCGCTGCCGTTGAGCGACATCCAACCGCCGGCGGCCAGGGCGGCGGGGTCGTACCCGGCGCGATCCGACCACGGCCCGAATTGGCCCCACCCGCTGATGGAGACGTAGACGATGTCCGGCTTGCGGGCGCAGCAGTCGTCATAGCCGATGCCCCAGGCCGCCAGCGTCCCCGGTCGGAAGTTCTCCAGCACCACATCGGCCTTCTCCACCAGGGTCAGGAAGATGTCCCGACCCTCCGCAACGCGCAGATCGATGCTGAGGCTCTGCTTGTTGCGGTTGACCGTCTGGTGGACGAAGTTGAGGGTGGTACCCCCGATGAGCGGCGGCGGCTGAGGAGGCAGTTGGCCGGGCAGGTCGATGTGGATGACCTCGGCCCCCATGTCGGCCAAGAGGCATCCGGCCATTGGCCCCGCCCAGGCTGTCGTGCAATCGACCACCCGGAGAGCCTGCAGCGGCCCCGTGGTGTCCGAGCGGGCGTCTCGATAGAACTCAGCCTTGTCCATAGCGGCCGGATCGTAGGTCCGGCGCGGACCGGCCGCTCGCGGTACCGCTCTGCCTCTCAGCCGGCGACGAGCGCGTCTGCCAGCCGCCTCCAGGCCTCGATGGGGACCTCCCCGGCTCGTTCGACCAGGTGCTGCACACAGACGTGGTCGGCCCCGGCATCGTGGTGCGCCTTGACGCGGGCCACCACGGCGTCTTCGTCGCCCCACGCCACGATGGCGTCGACGAGGCGATCGGACGGACCCGACAGGTCATCGTCGCCATAGCCGAGTCGCCGCAGGTTGTTGGTGTAGTTGGGGAGGCGCAGATAGGTCTTCATGACCTTGCGGGCGATTTCTCGGGCGCGACCGGCATCGGTTTCCAACAGCACCATCTGCTCAGGGGCCAGCAGGGCTTCGGGCCCCATGATCTGGCGGGCAAGTGCGGTGTGCTCCGGAGGAACGAAGTAGGGATGCGCGCCCTGCGCGGCTTTGGCCGCCAGTTCCAGCATCTTGGGCCCGAGCGCCGCCAGCACCAAAGGCGGCTGTTCTGACGGTCCAACAGCAGTAAATGGGGCCTCGGCCATTGCGGCCAGATAGCTCTCCATCATGGAAAAAGGCTTGACGTAGTCCTGCTTGCGCATCTTTTCGATGATCGGCGCGTGACTCACACCGATACCGAGCAAGAATCGTCCGTCGTAGGCCTCAAAGATGGTGCGCTGCGCGTTCGCCATCGCCATTGGATCGCGGGCGTGCACCTGCGCGATACCCGTTGCGACGTTCAGTCGGGTCGTGGCGCCGAGGATCACCGACGATGAAACGAACGCATCCCGACCCGTTGCCTCCGGGACCCAGAGGGTGGGCCACCCCATGGACTCGATCTCTCCGACCAGCTCACGCACCCTGCTCGACGGCTGCTGGTCCAAGACCCCCTGCCACACGCCGACCCGGCCGATATCCATGCTGACCTGCATGAGCGCCAGCGTAGGCTCGCACCGCCCCCGGTGCCCGCGATCCGGTCACGGCCGGTCCACCCGGCCGGAGCTGTCACCTGGTGAACTGGTTGGAGATCGCTTCGTCCGACCGCTTGCGGCGGATTGGCAGAATCGATCGACCCGACGGCTTTCCTGCCGCGGGCGCCCCGCTGGGCAGATACTCGACCTTGGTCTGACGAAATCCGCCGACGGTGATCACGGAATAGCGCTCACCCGGATGCCAGTGATGCACCCACCAATGCGCATCCTCTTCGTATCGGAACGGCGGCCCGATGATCTTGCCCTTGAGTTCTACTCGGAATGTGCGCACCGCTGGCCTCCGCGCTCCCCTGTCCCTTGGGGCTGTCTGAGACAGTGGATAGAACTGGTGCGATGCAGTCACAAGGGTTCTCTCGACCTATGCCCACACTGGGGGAACCAAATAATTGACTGGGGCCCCAGCGTCGATCGAGCGCTCGGCGAACGCAACGACCCCGACACTCGGCCGCTCGGACCGTGCTGTCGGGGTCGTTGCTCACGTTTGTCTCAGTGCGAGCGACAGAGCTCGTGTCAGAGCTGGTGTCAGAGCATGAGCTTGGGACGGCAGTACTCGGCGATGCGAGCGATCGCCTTGTCCGACTCGGGCACGAAGCCGGCCGACGCCTGCCAGACGTGGACCATCTCCGGCCAGACCTCGAGGGTCACGTCGACACCAGCCTGCTTGGCCCGCTCTGCGAAGCGGGTCGAGTCGTCGAGCAGCACCTCGGCGTCGCCGACTTGAATGAGCAGGGGCGGCAGGCCGGAGAGATCGGCATGGAGCGGCGACGCCAGCGGATGGCGTGGGTCGCCCCCGCCGAGGAAGAGCGCGGCGATCTCGCCGATCATGCTCTTGTTGATCATCGGGTCGACGGCGGCCCGGGTCGTCATCGACTCGCCCAGCAACTCCATGTCGACCCAGGGCGACATGCCCACCGCCACGGCCGGCAACGGCAGACCGGCGTCACGCACCGCCACCAGCGTGGCCATCGTCAGGCCTCCACCCGCCGAGTCGCCGGCGACCATGAGGTGGTCGGCGGACAGGCCCTCCTGATCGAGCAGCCAGCGGTAGGCGGCCACTGCGTCCTCGACGGGTGCCGGGTGCGGGTGCTCGGGCGCGAGGCGATAGTGCAGGGCCAGCACCCGACAACCCATGGCCTTGGCCAGATGTCCGGTCAGGTTGCGATGCGAGTCGATCGAACCGGCGACATACCCACCACCGTGGAGGTACAGCACCGCCCGATCCGTGGCCCCGCCCGGCGGGTCGATCCACTCGGCCGGCACGTCACCGGCCTGGACCGGCGTGCCCACGACCCCTTCGGGAAAGCGCCCACCGACCTTGTCCTGCATTGCCCGCATCTTCTCGACATTCACGCGATCGCCCTGCGGCTGGCTGCGCAACAGATTCAGGTACTTCTCGAACTTCTCGCTTGCCATGTGGTCTTCCCCCGGTGTGTCTTGACGCTTACGCGGAACCTATCCCGTCGCCCCGACGGCCACGAGTTGGCTGCCGTCACGCGAAGGAGCCGCCCCACAGGGCGGCTCCTCACAACTGCTGCACTTGCTGGTAGCTACGTCAGCCCTGTCCGTGGCGGAGCAGCTTGCCGGGCGTCGCGCCGGTGCACTCGCCGTCTGCGAAGGTCTCGACGCCGTTCACCAGGATGTGGTGATAGCCCTTGGCCTTCTGCACCCGGCGCCACTCGCCACCGGGCAGGTCGAAGATGGGCTCGCCCACCCACGGCGGGGTGATGTCGAGCTCTTCGAGGTCGTAGACGAGCACGTCTGCCGGTGTGCCTTCGCGCAGCACGCCACGGTTCTTGAAGCCGGCGGCGTGAGCGGCCAGGGCCGACATGCGGTAGTGGGCCTCTTCCAGTGTGAGCTTGCCGGTGTCGCGCACCATCCAGGAGAGGAGGTCGGTCGTCCAGGCGCCACCGGTGAAGAACTTGGTGTGCGCACCACCGTCGGACACGCCGGGGATGGTGTAGGGCGACTCGTTGTAGACGCCGGCCATGTGGTCGACGTTGAACGTCGGGCCCTCGCCGAGGAACTCGGTCTTGAGGTCCGTCATCAACGACAGGTCCAACATGACGTCGAGGTAGTGCTTGCCCTCTTCCTGGGCGATCTGGCCCAGGGACTTGCCCACGTACTTCTGCATGTC
>JAXDQG010000792.1:0-2512 GCA_034667945.1 Acidimicrobiia bacterium
GTCCCGTTGTGGAGGCGGCCACCCGTGGGAGCTGCAGGGAAAAGCGAATCTGATCCTCGTGCTCGAAGCACACGCAACGGCCCACAGCGCAGCTCCCGGCGCCCGACTTCAGACCGGCCTCGAACGACCAAGCCACCACGACGTCGACGGGCGGCCGCGCACCATTTTCAGCCCGGAACGGCGCTCCCCGACAGGGGACATCCAGGACTTCAGGGACAGTCGACTCGCGGGACCGACGAGCCAGCGAGCAAGCCCGAACTAGGGTCCGGAACGTGATGTACCTCCGCCTGGGCCGCCTGGACCTACGCAGCCGCCCCTCTTACGTCATGTGGTTGCCGTCGGGGTACAAGGCTCCGGCGAACGTGTACCTGGTCCAGTACAGATACGAGCTGGACGACAGCATCAACACCATGGGCGGCTTCTGGACGATGCGTGAGGCAGAGGCTTGCCTGCAGCAACTGCAGTCCGAGGAGGAGTACGGCGACATCTGGATCAATCACGAGACCATCCATGAACGGCTCTCGGACTGGCAGTCGGATCGCTAGGTCGGCTCTGATCTCGGAGTCTGGGACCTCGCTGGAAGGTGTCCCTGAGTGGGCCGTTCAGGGACACGTCGGGCTGAGTCGGCGGTCCGCGATGTGCTCACTCCGGTAGGCGATTGCCGATCCCTCTTTCGCGTGGCCGAGACCGGGCCGCGACGCGATCGGCAGCCGCCCCCGCTTATGTAGCAGGTCATCTCGTGCATGACCCCTGTGACCCTGCCGCCCTCCGGACATGCCGCCTGGGACGACCTCACCTCCTGGTGGCTGTCCCGCTACAAGGCCTCCACCCAGCGGACCTACGCCACCTACCTGCCCCGCTGGAACAGGTGGTGCGCCGACCGCCGAATCGATCCACTGGCCGCCCGGCGCGCCGACGTGGAGCTGTGGCTACGCACTGTCGCCGACTCCGGGCTGTCTATGGCCTCGATCGCCGCGCACTACGACGCCGTGGCCAGCCTCTACCGGCTGGCCCACGAGGAGGAGCTCGTCGTGGCCAACCCCTGCGCGCGCGTCACCCGGCCGAAGATCCACCGCGAACTGCAACGTCGCGAGGTGCTCACCGTCCTGGAGTACGCCGCCTTCCTGACCACCGCCCGCCACCTGACCCCCACCCATCACGCCATCGCCGTGCTCGGCGGCATGATGGGCCTCCGCGCCACAGAGATGGCCACCCTGGCCGTGGAGTCCTTCGGCGCCGTCCGCGGCTACGCCACCCTCATCGTCCTGGGCAAGGGCGACAAGCCCGGCCGCGTCCCGGTGCCGATCCCCGCCCTCGCCGCCGTCCAAGCCGCCATCGACGAACGCACCGCCGGGCCGCTGCTGCGCACCCGCAGCGGTGCCGGCATGGACCGCCGAAGCGTGCACCGCTACGTCGCCGCGACCGCCAGGGCTGCGGGAATCGCCCGGCCCATCGGCCCACACGCGCTGCGCCGAACCGTCGGTACCGTCGGGCTCAACCAGGGCATCCCACTGCGCGACGTGCAGCGACTGCTACGCCACGCCCGCCCCGAGACCACCCTGGGCAGCTACGACGTCTCCGGTGAAGCACTGGAACGCCACGCCTCCCACCAGGTCGCCGGCTTCCTCGCTGGCTGGGCCGGCTGATCGATGTCCTCGAGCGGCCCACTCAGGGACACGCTCCATCCGGGCGAGGGTGGTCCTGCGCGGGCCACGCCACCGCGTCAGGCACCGGTGACCTGCCTAGCCGCGGGCTGCACGTCGAAAGGCAGGAGCACGCAGCACCCACTCGTGGCCGTCGACGACGATCTTCAGCACCGAGTGCGAACGGAACAGACCGCGCCTGTGCTCGACCCGCCCCTCACCGCGTAGATATGCGCGGACGACCAGCGCCAGCTCCCGGAGCACCGCTTCCTTGTCCGCTTCCTCGTCGTCGTAGTCCAGCAGAAAGGTGGAGACTCCGAGGTCGAAGATGTCGGCGTCGAATTACTCGTATGAAGCGCGCAGGCCAGCGTGGCGCTGGCCATCTGCGCTGGTGAGCCGGACGCGGTGCATGTGCGAGTCTTTCGGCTCTGTTGAGTACGTCGCGTCGACGTCCGCGTCGAAGACTTCAGCAACGACCCGTCGCAGAAGCGTCTCCACGTCGATCGCCACGGAGAGGCAGCCTGCCACGCCCACACCCGGCGACGCCTATGCGGCCTGGGGGTGGAGCGGCGGGCCTGGCCGGGTGTCCCATAGCGGCCCACTAAGTGTAGTGACCACGAGCGTTGTTGACGGCGTCGCCGGCTGATCCCAGGAGGAGACCTCCGAGCGAAGGTGTGGGTGCTGACGCCTCACCAACCGCCCGGAGGTCTCGTGTCTCACGCTAATGCTCGGCTGACCGTGCACGGCCGCGCTGAACTTGTCCGCCGAGTGGTCGAACAAGGGCGCCCGGTGGCCCACGTCGTAATCGAGCTCAACGTCTCCCGGGCGACCGGCTACAAGTGGCTGAACCGCTGGCGCGTCGAAGGCCC
>JAXDQG010000793.1:0-3972 GCA_034667945.1 Acidimicrobiia bacterium
CGTGCTCCAGACACGAGCCCGGACCATATCGTCGGCATATCGAAAACCACATACGTGCCGGCAACACCACCATGCCTTGACTGGAGGCGTGTCCTACAGCGAGCCAGCACGGGTAGCAGCCGTACATGATCGACGATCATTGCTATGGCAATGGTGTCACTGCAGCGATCATCGGAGGCCTCGGTGACGGGTCGTTGGCGGCGGCGTCGTCCTCGGCCCATCACTCGTCGACATTCTTCACGGCGACCACCGTGGTGCACCTGTCGAGGCACGTGGCGCCGTCCCTGACGGCGTGACGGTCTTCGATGACGAAACTCCGGCCGTGGCCAACCTCGACCCCGATCTGCTCGCTGCCCTGCGCCAAGGTGCAACTGATGCCGCGGACGATGGGGTCGAGTTCTACGTCAACAGCGGCTGGCGCTCCTCGGCGTACCAGGAACAGCTGCTCCGTGAGGCGGTTTCGAAGTACGGCTCAGAGGCAGAAGCTGCCCGATGGGTCGCCCCCAACACGTCTGCTCACTTGTCGGGGGACGCCGTCGACATTGGGCCCTCCGATGCCACGGCGTGGCTGTCCAGGCACGGCGCCGAGTACGGGCTGTGCCAGATCTACCGAAACGAACCGTGGCATTACGAGCTGCGCCCGGAAGCCATCGGTCACGGCTGCCCGCGCACGTACGCCGACCCCACCCAGGACCCAAGGATGCAGCAGTGACCAGCCACCACGGAGCCTCGACCGACGGTCAGTCAGGCACGAGCTCGCGGACCTCTCGAGCGCAACGGCAGGCGACGGCGATGATTCGCCGCTCTCGTACGCCGCGATCCATCTGACCTGGAGGGGAGTATGGTCCGACTCCTGAGAGAGGGGGCGGCCATGGATCAGTTGGCGACGCTCGAGTATGCCTTGGACGAGCTTCGTGAGGTCGTGGCCACGCTGGGCAACGCCCAGATGGACACCGTCACGAACTGCGATCCGTGGACAGTCCGTCGGTTGGCCAGCCATGCGCTGAACAACCAGTTGCTGTGGGCGGGCTTGGTCACCGGTCAGGAACTCGTGTCCTTCGCCGACACCATGGGCGCGGTTCCCATCGACGGCGACCTTGGACCCGTCGCGGGCCAGATTGTCGAGCGGGCGATGGCGCTTTGGCGCAGCGACGGTGTGCTGGAGGCGACGCACCCAACGCCCTTCGGTGAGCTGCCCGGTTCCGTGGTCGTCAACTTCCCCACCGTCGACGCGATCGCCCATGCCTGGGACCTCGGGGCCAGTGTGGGCCACCCGATCGAGTTCAGACCGGAAGCGCTTGCGGCGATCTCCGCCGTGGTGCAGGCGACGTGCACCGACGCGGCCAGAGCGGCAGGTCTCATTCGGCCGGCGACCGAGCCCCCGGCCGATGCATCGGCCACGGAGCGCTTGATGGCCGCGGCCGGACGGAGCCCCCGCCGGTAGCACCGGAGATGTCGCGGCCTCTGCCGCTGGGCACCGTCACCTTCCTGTTCACCGACATCGAGGACTCGACGCGCCCGTGGGACGAAGCCACCACAGAGCTGGCACCCGTACTGCGGCTGCACGACGCCATCCTGCGCGACGCCATCGAGGATCACGGCGGCTATGTCTTCGCCGCGGGCGGTGACGGCTTCTCTGCTGCGTTCTCCACGGCAGCTGACGCGGCGACAGCCGCGGTTGCATCGCAGCAGTTGCTCGCCGAGGCCGCCATCCCGTTCGGGGTCCGGATGGGTCTGCATACCGGCGAGGCGGTCGAGCGCGACGGGAGCTACTTCGGTACCGACGTGAGCCGCGGCGCACGACTGATGGCGCTGGCGCACGGTGGCCAGGTGGTCGTGTCCGATACGACCGAGGTGCTGCTGCGAAACCGGGTGCTTCTGCGCCCGCTCGGTGAACATCGGCTCCGCGGTCTGCGGGGGCGGATGACGGTGTACCAAGTGATCGCGGACGGACTCCGGTCGGAGTTCCCCATGCTTCGGAGCGTCGATCGCTTCGCCGGCAACCTGCCGCAACAGCTCAGCTCCTTTGTCGGCCGTGAAGACCTGGTCACCGAGGTCGCCGAGCTCGTACGGTCCAACCGGCTGGTGACGCTCAGCGGCGTCGGGGGTGTCGGGAAGACCAGGCTGGCTCTCGAAGCGGGCGCCGAGCTGGCCGGCGAGTTCCCGGAGGGTGTGTGGATGGTCGACCTGGCCGCGGTCGTCGAGCCGTCCGCCGTGACGGCGGCCATCGCCACGGCGCTGGGCATCACCCCACAGGGCGACGCGGCGCTGATCGACACCCTGGCCGAGGCGCTGGCGGGCCGGCGGCTCTTGCTCGTGGTGGACAATTGCGAGCACGTCCTGGCCGCCGCAGCATCGGCGATCGGGGCGATCCTCGCTTTGTCCGGGAGCGTCAAGATCCTCGCCACCTCGCGCGAGTCCCTCGTGGCGGCCGAGGAGGTGCTGGTGTCCGTGGGGCCGCTGGCGCTCCTTGGCGGCGCATCCTCCGATGCGGTCACGCTGTTCGCAGACCGGGCCCGCGCCGTCCGCCCGGACTTCGGGCTACGGGATCCCGAGACGGCCGCTGCGGTGATCCAGATCTGCGAGGTCCTCGACGGACTGCCATTGGGGATCGAGCTGGCCGCGGCCCGGATGGCCGCTATGAACGCCGGCGAGGTCAGGGACCGGCTCGCCGATCGATTCCGGCTGCTGAAAGGCCCGGAACCAGGGCCGGAACGCCAGGAGACGCTCCGTAAGGCGGTGGGCTGGTCCTACGACCTGTTGACCGACGACGAGCAGGGCCTCCTGCGGGTCATGTCGGTCTTCAGCGGCGGCTTCGACCTGGCGAGCATCTGCTCGGTGGTCGAGGGCGCCGACGAGGTGGACATCCTCGGGCATCTCGACTCGCTGGTCCGGAAGTCGCTCGTCGTCGCCGACCACACCTCGCCCCGCACCCGCTACCGACTGTTCGAGACCATTCGCCAGTTCGCCGAGGATCGCCTAGCGGAGACGGGCGCGCTCGAGGAGCTCCGCGATCGGCACGCGGCGCACTTCGGGCGGGCGGCATCCGCGCGCTGGGATCAGTGGGAGGGGCCGGGATGGCGCGACGCGGTCGACTGGGTGGATGTCGAGCTCGGCAACCTTCGGTCCGGCTTCCGATGGAGCGCACGAAGAGGCGAGCTCGACGTCGCGACCGACATCGCGGCGCACGCGGCCTTGATGGGCTTCTCGGTGCAACTGTTCGAGACCCTGTCGTGGGCTGAGGAGCTGCTGGACGCCGCGACTGCGGCCGACGTTCGCCGCCTGCCTCGCCTCTACACGGCGGCCGGCTACGCCTGCTTCGCGGGCCGCGCCGAGGCCGCGCGGATCAATGCGCACCGCGCAACAGAGCTCGAGATTGACGCCCGCTATGACGCGTGCGAGCCGGGCTACGCGACGTTCATCGAGGCGCTCTGCCAGGTCTATTGCGGCGACCTCGATCGTTACGTCGAACTCACCGGGATGGTGGCGGAGCGTTATGGCAAGAAGCGCGGCTACGGCCTCGCGTCCTATGTCGACGGCTTGCAGGGGAGCGGCCGCGTGAACGAGGCCCTCGCTCTCGCCGAGGAGTCGGTGACGGCCGCCCGAGATCTCGGCAACCCCTACTGGGTCTCCTACGCGCTCTGGATCGCAGGCCAGGCATTCGCGAAGGCGGATGCGCAGCGGGCGCTGGCGGCGTGGGACGAGGGCGTCGCCTTTGTGCGAGAGCATCGCGTCCAGTTCTTCGAGGGTTTCCTCGCTCGCGACGCCGCCCGCCTGCACACCTCAGATGGTGAGCCCGAGGCCGCGCTGGTGCTCTTCGCGGAGGCCATCAGCGCGTTCCACCGAGCGGGCAACGTCCCCCAGCTGATCATCACCCTGGCGAGCGTGCCGGCGCTCTTCGAGCGCGTCGACCGTCCGGAGCCGGCGGCGACCTTGCTCGCGGCCATGTCCCGCGAGGCATCGAGCGCCCAC
>JAXDQG010000794.1:0-20734 GCA_034667945.1 Acidimicrobiia bacterium
TCACCGACCTTCGAATCCTCCGAGCAGCTTGGACAGGCTGGCTTGGGGCGATCTTGGCCTGTGTAACCGGCGGAGCGCTCGTGGCGGCGGTAACCCACGGCATCAGCTTCGGCACGATTTTGCAGAAGGGCATCGGTCTGCTCTTCCTCCTACTGTCTCTGATCTGCCTCCACGATTTCATGCGGTCGTGGAACCATTTGCGGTGGATCTTCCGGGTGTTCGTCTCAGCGGTGACGATCCACAGTGTCCTCTTCCTCATGGTCATGCTCGCTCAAAACGTCGGGCTCCTGTCCTGGCCGAGCATGAATCTCGGAGGCGCCCGGCTCACCGGCCTTCTGATCGACCCCAACGCTTTCGGCGGACTCATCCTCGTTGCACTGATCATCAATGCCACGACCCGGGCGCATGGTCAGCCCCTGCTGCGAGGCCATGCGGCGCTCGTCGCCAACGCCGCCCTGGCCGCAGCTCTGATGTTCACCTACTCCCGGTCGGCATGGGTCGGCGGCATCCTTGCCTTGACCGGCTTCGCAATGCTGTTTCCGAAAAGAGCGCTGACCGGCCTCCTACGGCTTCTCCCCGCTCTGGCTGTTGCCGGCGCCATCATCGCCGTCACGATTCTGCCGACCGTGCTCAAGCTCGCCCAGCGCCCCGACCAGGTGCAGGATCGCGTCAGCATTCTGACGCTCGCGTTCAACGACTTCTTCTCCCACCCCATCCTGGGTATTGGCCTGGGCACCTCAGACGTGCTGCATGGGCAGATCGTGCACAACACGACCATCTGGTTCTTGACCGAGTTCGGCCCGCTCGGCTTGATCTCAATCCTGGGCTTCGTTGCCTCCCACGGAGCCATGGCGTACACGGCCCACCGCCGGCTGGCAGCCCCGCAACGCGTGCTCCCCGCGGCATTCCTGTTCGCACATGTCGGTGTCTATGGCCTGTCCATGGGTATCGAGTCGCTTTACCAGCGCCACTGGTGGCTTGTACTGGCGGGCATCGGCGTGACGTTCGCCGCGGGAGTCGATGGGTTGTCCCTCGAGTCACCTCTGGCAACAACGAACGAACCATCCGAGCCCGATCCGGTGCTCGTTACCGCCGGCTCAAGGTCTCATTCGCGATATCCGCGGCGTCAGTTGGCTGAGGTGTCCGGCCCCGAAGGAGACGGACATCACTTCCATCACTGATCAAGGGATCGCCCCGGCCGGCGATCTGAATCACCCGCACAATCATCTGACAGGTCGCCGCACATCAACACGCAATCGCCTTCAAATCGATACGGGCGAAACATGTGATGGCGTGTGTCTTAAAAATCACGGCTCTACACTTCGTGGTGCGCCTGATGGACGCTCCTGTTGGGGTAGGCCGGAAGTCCCTCGTCGTCGGCGCTGCCGCGCATGGTCGCGCGCGTTCGACGTCGTCGAATCAGGTGTCCATTCTCCCATACGCTCAGTGAGGCCAGGAGTAAGGCGTGGCTAGCCCCAAAACGATCCCCGAGATCACGCTGCACGACGTTCTTTTGACGCTCTGGCGGCGAAAACTCGTGCTCATGACCTGCACTGCTGTCGCCGTTCTCTTGGCGGTGGTCGTCGGAGGCGGCCAAGAGAAGACGTACAAGGCGTCGACCGATGTTCTTCTGGCACCTAATGCCGGCAACAGCGCTTCGGCCCTCAGCGCGAGCGACGCTGCACGCACCGTTGCGAACGCCTTGAGGCTGGTTCGCAGTGATTCCGTGCAGAAATCAGCCGCCGACAAGGGAGTCGACCCGACCAAGGTCGAGGTCAAGAACCAAACGGGCAGTGACGTCATCGAGATCCAGGCTTCCGCGGCCACCCCAGCTGACGCGGTGCAATACGCCAATGACTACGCCGCCGCGTTCATCGATCTCCAACGAGTTGCCGTGGCGGGGCCGATACAGGCATCCATCGATTCATTGAACTCGCAGAACGACGCCATCAAGAAGCAACTCGCCGACCCCGGGGCGGCCAACCTGCCCACCACACCGGGCCTGCAGGCAACGTTGACGGACAACATCAAGCGCATCTCCGAACTGACGATCTCGGTTCAGGAAGCACGCACCAACGGCGGCCCGCGTATCGTCTCGGCCGCCACCCTGCCGACCTCTCCGTCCGGACCGATGCTGCAGCGTTATGTCATCGTCGCCATTCTCGCCGGCTTGGTGCTGGGCGGCATTCTCTGCCTGCTCATCGATCACCTGCGCCGTAGGATCTATCGGCCGCGTGAACTTGATCGCGCGACGGACGGCACCATGCCGAACCTTGCCATCATCGAGGCCAAGATGCGGCGCCATGGCTCTGGGGATCAGGGCCTGACCGTCGAGCCCGCCACCCGTGAGGCCTACCGGCTGCTCCGGACGATGGTCGAACTCGAGACCGTCGACGGTCCCGCCCAGCTGATCCAGGTCATCACCCCGAGGAGCACCGGGCATTCCGCGCACGTCACCGTGGGTCTTGCCAAGGCTGCTGCCGACGCCGGGCAGCGGGTTTTGGTGGTCGGCGCCAATTTCCATAATTCGCCCATCCACGACCTGCTCGGTGGCGACATCTGGCCCGGAGTCACCGATGTGCTCAACGGTGACCTGAACCTCACTGACGCCATCCAGCCCGTGCCCGGTCAAGAGAACATGTGGCTCTTGCCGGCGGGCAGCCCGACGACAAGCGCCGACTATCTGGCCGGAAAGCGCGCCCTCGCACTGTCGACCAATCTGCGCGCTCGAGCCGATCTCGTCATTCTGGAGTCGGCGCCAGTGCTCGAGTTCAGTGATGCGCTGGAGGTCTCACGCGTCGTCGACGGAACGCTGCTGGTCGTGCCGAAGGGTTCGTTGGCATCCGATATCAAGGCGGCCGCTGAGTTCCTCGCAAATGCAAATGCCCGCCTCTTGGGCACGGTCCTCTACGGCGCAGGGCACAAGAAGCCCCATGTTCAGAAGCCCTCCACCAACGATCGTCGAGCGGTCGAAGTGTCGTCGGTGGCCGGTGCCAGCAGCAACGGCAGCAGCGCCAAGAAGAAGAGCACGTCCAAGCCGGCCAAGCGGGCCACCGACGAGCGGGTTGGCTGAACGACGAGGGGCCTAGCCCCGTCGCCAATCCTGAGAACGATGCTGCGCGGGTGCCGATCAGTCAGGTCGGCACCCACAAGCCGTTTTGGGCTCGGTGCGGTTGCCGACTGAGCCGAGCAAGACGCCGGATCTCCGCCCTCAGGCTTTGTCGACCCCGGGCGACCGGTCCCGGGGACCATCGTCCGAGGCACGGCTGGCCGACCGGGACCAGCCGAGGCTCGATACCCGACAACCGGCTTGTAGAGCAGCGCCGCTCTTGACCGACGGAGCTGCGGCGCACGAAGGGCCTCTGCTCTGTCCGAGGCGGACGAAGCGGCCGGAGCAGTTGCTCGCGGTGGGTGTGCGGAAGACTGCTGCGCTCGACAAGAAAGGCATGCGGGAGGCATGAGTTCCGGCAGGCGCATCGGCCGTATTTCATCCTCGAGCCCGTGCGAAGCGCCAGCGCGATGCGCAACCGGCGAGGTCTGTCCCCTCCGCCGGTACAGCAGGCGTGCGAGGCAAAACCGACGAGAGCGGCGCACAGCGCCGCTCTCGTACCTCGTCACGTTCGTTGCATTCGTCGGGCGCCCGTGCTGGCGCCCGCTTCATCAGGCGGAGCGCCGCCTGATGGTCTCGTCCTCGATGTCGTCCTGCTCGGGATCCCACTGCGGAGCTCGGCCGGTGTCGACCGCGGCGTCCTCTCCCATGAAGACCTGGGCTCGGATGGTGCCGTCCGCCGACTCATCGGAGCCGGTCGAGAGCTTGCGTGCCGTCGTGAACAGAATGCGAATGTCGAGCCAGAAGTTCCAGTGGTCGACGTAGTCCACGTCGAGCGCCAGCCGCTCGGGCCACGACAGCGCATTGCGGCCACTGATCTGCGCCAAACCGGTCAGACCGGGGCGGGCCTCGTGCCGCCGAGCCTGCTGGGGCGAGTACCGCCCCAGGTAGGACATGAGCAGCGGGCGCGGCCCGACGAGGCTCATCTCGCCACGGAGGACGTTCAGCAGCTCGGGAAGCTCATCCACGCTGGACTTGCGCAGCCATCTGCCGACCCGAGTCACCCGCTGGTCGTCGGGCAGCAGCTTGCCGTCTGCGGAGCGGGCATTGCTCATCGTTCGGAACTTGAGGATGGTGAACGGCTCACCGTTGAGGCCCGGGCGCTTCTGCCGATAGAGGATGGGTCGACCCATCGTCAGTCGTATCGCTGCCGCCGCGAGGGCCAGCACTGGCGAGAGTACGACGAGCATCGTCGCCGACACAGCGACGTCGAAAAATCGCTTGACCACCGAGGTCGCAACCCGCGGCGCCCATGCTGTTTCTGTCCCGCCGTCCACTACTTCTGCTCCTCTCTCACCACAACGAACTGGAGGCGATTGGGCACCGCTTCTTGGCGCAGTGGCTCGCCCCAAGGCGAGACGGTGTACGGAGCGATGCTCTGGTCGACACCGAATGCCATGCTCCTTATGCCCGACGCCGCCACGTCCGGCAGCACCGCGATGGCCCGCTCGATGTCTTCCACCTCGGGAGACTCGTACTTGTGCTCGAACCTCTCCTGCGTCCGCTGAACGATCGGACATGCCCCGTTCGGAACCAGCACGACCAGCCTTCCGCCCGGCAACACCGCTTCCCAAAGGACACGTACTGCGTCGACGAAGGGGACGTACTGCAGGACCTCGATGGCGAAGACGACATCGAAGCCGCCCAGCGAGGCGAGGACATGAGGGTCGTCTGGGCTGCCACACACCCAGGATTGCTCCGGGTGGCGCAGTCGGAGCTCTTCGACCAGGTCGGGCACGATGTCCATGCCCACCGCTTGGCGCGCTCCCATGTCCGCCGCGAGTCGGGTGAGTTGGCCCCATCCACAGCCGACGTCGAGACACCGCGATCCCAACAATGAGCCGGCGGCCTCCAGCGATGTCGCGAAGTTCTGAGCTTGAACCCGGGAATTGGAGTGGTCGAGCCACGGAGTGCCCTCCGCCACGACCTCGCCGTAGTAGCTCGCCCAGTAGACATCACGGCCGCCGCCGCGGGACGTCGTCACCATGTATCCGCCTTCTCCTCGCCAAAAGCCGGACAGCCCGACCCGACGATCCACTCTAAGGCCGGGCGGCCGGAAGCCCGCTCCGACATCCGATTTCGTCATGCCCTTTACATCAGTTGGACACCTGTGACGTCAATGAGCCTTCCGGGCCCTGGCATTTGCCGGCTAAAGCCAGCACGTGATGGGTTTCGACCCGCGCTGACTCATCTCTGGGGGACTGGCTGACGCGGCACCGGATGTGTCGCTCGGCTGGGGAGACTATTGCTCGACGGCAGGCGCGCGGTATAGGGGGAAGAACGACGAGCGATCGGCTGGGTCGATCTCTGGATGGGTCAATGCGCAGAGGTCCCTGTAGCGCGCTTCGTCCACGACGACGCGCCACGTACGGAATGGTCGTCGGTCATTGGAGAAGCCCAGCTTGTAGCGCAACAAGGGCTCGCTGGAACCACCAACGCCCCCGCCCAGATGAAGGCACTTGTTGCCCCGGGCCTTTGCCCATTGTCGCGCGTAGTTCATCACCAGCTTCGCGGGGGCATGGGTGAGGTGCTCGTCCTGCGTGGCACCTAGATGATAACCGGCGATGCCGCCCGCCTCGGTGAAGATGGCACCGGAGGCCAGCTGTCCGCTCTTCGAAGCAAACATCAGATAGACGTTGCCACCGAGCTCCGCGCGAAGGCGTTCGAAGTAGTCAGGATGAAAGAAGTAATATGCAGCGGCATTCACCCGACGCATAGTCTGGTAATACATATCGATGAACTCGTCCATGTGAGACCAGTCCTCATCGACGAATACGTCATATCCTGCTTTGGCGGCTTTCGTGACGTCGCGACGATGGTTCTGTCGCATGAGCGACCAAAGCGCCTCCTCTGATTGGCAAAGGTCGATGTTAACCGTATCGCCATGGTATTGGATGACCCCGATGCGCTCCATCGCCTCGACGTCCGCAGCCAGCAAGGGATGCAGACGTACGAAGCAGGACACGACATCGAGGCTCTCGAGCGTCTCGAGCAACGCTGCGCACGCCTTGTTCCAACCGGCGTTGTCGAGCCCAGGACTCACGATGGGGCTGGCGTAACCGTACGACGACGACACGTCGACCGCTTTGCCGTCGAGGAACTCGCGCACGACCAGTGGGAGCAACATCTCCTGATCACCCTCGCGCCAATGGAAGGCCGCCGGATCGCCACCCCCATTCAGGGCATCTGCAGTGACATATTCGGGCAACTGGTAGATGTCGTAGGACGCGCGCTGCAGGGCCGCGCGCCACTCCGGCGATGAAGGCGGCAGCAGGGATGCGGTCATCGACCGGCGTCCTGGAGAAGCGCACCGTAGAGATCGTCGTGCAGATCCAGCAGATGAGGCAGGGAGTATTCGGTGAGCCGATTTCGCACCTGAACGGGGAGCACGGGACCAATCTCCGATCGTGCCAGCACACGCATCGCTCGGGCGAGATCGAACGAGTCATCGGACTCGATGAGAATGCCACCGTCCTCACCGATGAGCTCAGCGATGCCGCGGATGTTCGTTCCGATCACCGGCACGCCGAGTGCCAATGACTCGAGCACCACTCGGGGCAGACCTTCCCGCCTCGAAGGGAGGAGCGTCGCTGCAGATGCGAGCACCAGCGGGCGGATGTCACCAATGACCCCGAGGAAATGCACCCGGTCCTCGAGATGCAGGCGCCGCGTCTCTTCCTCGAGCGACTCGCGCATCTCACCGTCGCCGGCGAACACGACATGATGGTGCTCGTCCGCATTGTGCTCGAGCGCGTGCAGAATAACGTGATGATTCTTGTTCGGTGTCATCTCGGCGAGCATTGCGAAGACAACATCATCCGGCGAGAATCCCAAGTCCTTACGCAATTCTCGCGCCGACTGGCGCATCTCGGGCGAGGGCTCGTACCAATCGAGGTCGATGCCGATCCCCGGAAACTGCACGATTTGGCCGTGGGCCGCAAGCTTGAGACGCCGAGCCGCCTGGTAGTCGGTCTGATTGATCACCACCAAGCGGTCACACCAACGCCCGGCGATCTTTTCGGCGGCCGCATAGACACAATTGGTCACCGGTTTGCCCCGCGGGTGGAAGTGGAAGCCATGCGCGGTGTAGACGATGCGGGGCCGGCGCTTAGCAGGAAGGCTGCCACAGACGGTGCGCGTGAGGAACGAGGCGATAGGTGTGTGCGTATGGACCAGGTCGTAGTGGTTTTCGGTCAACACGCGTCGAAGCTGCCGCGTCGCCTTTGCCAAATTGCGCGGATCTCGTACGGAGCGCGTCCAGGGGATGTCGTGAACGGTGTCGAAATGATCCATGAGATCCGGGAGAATTCGGGAAGTTGCAGCATCTACACCCCAACCATTAGCGCGAAGGTGCATGGCGTAAGGAAAGAGGAACGCCTGAAGAGTATCGGGAACGGTCGTGGCGATGAGTAGCCGGGGAGTACGCTCAGTCATTCGGGCAGGCGCTCGGGGACGACGTTGGGGGCATACAACGATGATTCTATCAGGCAAGGTATGAACTGCTGCGCGCGGTGTTGTGCGGTCATGGTCATTCGATAGTTGTTGAGAGTTCGGCTGTTTGACACGTGGACACCGCATGGCATCCGTTCGTGTTGGGTTTCGATAGCGGCGCTAGCGATGCCTGGTCCCCGCGAGCGATGACCTTGTGACCACTTCGGCGTCCGGGCACCAAGCAACGCTCGGGTCGACCGGAGCGCAGCGAGGCTGTCGACCGAACAGCAAGGCCTCGCCCCCAGGGCGCTGCCGATCCGGCGAGCCGACATCCGGCGCCCCGGGGGCGGTCCCCCACCAGCCCTCCTGCAGCGGCGATCAAGTCGTGTCGGCGGGGACATGGTTGCTGCAGTCCCGGTCCTAGCGGTCAAGTCGCCGCCAGCTCGGCCACGTCGAGTTCCGGCCCCGATGGGTTTCTGAGATCGGTCCGCCTCGGTCACCTCCCGAACATCCGACACCGGCCCGAACAACTCCCCCGGCGGCGGCATGATCAACGCCCTCATCCCCACGCCCGAGTGGCGGTCCCGCACCCAACGCCACAACCCCCGCGGCACCGGCATCAACCCCACGCCGACCAGGCCGGCCACCACGCTGACGCGGGCTGCGGGCGCGCCTGACCTCACCGGGCGAGTTCCGTCTGCCGGTTGCGCGCCTGCCGCCACTTGCGCTTCCTCCGCCGCTCGTTGTGGTGTCCGCTGTTCAGAGCCCGCCGACCGGCGGAAGAGACGAATTTCTGCGCCAGCGGTCAGGTGACATCAGCCTGCGGCCAACGCTTCCGTCCATGCGTCGGCCGCCTGTGAGGTTCCGCTTTGGGAGCAGTCCGCCTCTGAGCTCCATTTGACGCCATGTGATTTCACGGCGCAGATAAGTAGTAGCAACAAAAAGGCCGGGTCCGTTCATTTGTCACCGACCTGTCATCGCACTCACACGTCCGCCCGGGGCCTCACGAAGCGAGTCGCGCTGATACACATCGAAACGTCCTGAAATTAATCGACAGGGGCAGGGAGAAGGCCATGGCTCTGTGAAGGAACGGCTGAGCGAAGGGCGAAGGTGAGCGAACCGTGGGCCAGGCCAGATGAACTATTGCAAGGGGTCTTTGTCTCCGCGTGCAGAGCCTTGAATGCGCGAGCACGCTTGCATCAACACCCCAGTTCGGCAGTTTGCTCACACGGTTACCCGGTCACCGGAGCCCCGGCTGACGTCGCGCCAGAAGGCGCAATCTGTTCGTAAGAGGCCCGCCGGAAAGCCACTGTGCGTTTCCTCGCGGGCCACTGTGCGATCCTTCGCAGGCGTATCGCGCTGGGGAAGGGCGGCTAGCGGTGCACCTGCAACACGGCTCGGGCGTGTTGGTCCGCGACGGGCCCAGGAATGGCTGCGGCCGGAAGTTCAACGACGAAAGCCGCACCTAGGCGCTCGGCTGCTTGCCAACCGACCGCCGAACCGGGGCGATCAGCGCGCTCGACGCGCATGCCGACTGTGGTGGCGTAGTCCGCACAGGCCCGGCCCACCACGTCGACATTGCACACGACCTCCTCCCAGGGCTGGTGGTACCAGATGGTGAAGTCGGGCCGGATGCGACGGATGAGCGCCATAAGGGCGACGACCTCGGGTTCCGATGCCGGCGCGGGTCCGCTGTCATAGCCGCCACTGGTGAGCGGGTCGGCGCCGGAGGCCACCCACCCGGCAGGAAAGTTGCGGTTCAGGTCGACGCCATGGGCGTTGCCGCGTTGGCCGGCCGTCTCGCCATCGGGGTTCACCGTCGACACCACCCACAGTTCGAGGTCGACAGGGAGTGGCAGGCTCATCAACCGGTCGATGACGGACCGTCCTCCCGGCTCATCGCCGTGAATCACCCCGATCGCCACGCCGACCCGGGTGGCCTGCGGGCTGCCGGCTCGCTGCCAGGCGACCAAGGTTCGACCTCCGACGGAGACACCGACATCGTGGCGCCGGGCCACTTCCACCGGCTTTCCGCATGCTGCGCCGGTCGTCGCTGTCCGGGCCTCGTAGAGCCAGCCCGCCTGGAGCGCGCTCAACATCTCCTGGCCGAGATGCCAGTCGATATCCGCGCAGCTGAGAAGCCCTTGGTCCAACAGCGCGGCGAGCATCGCGTAGCTGCTGATCCTGCATCCGGGCAGCCGTTCCAAGAGATGCTGGACCTCGTCCCATGACAGGCGTCCGGCGCCGGCGTTCCACTCCACGTCATCGCAGCGCAACACGCTACGGCTCGCGAGGGCCAACATGACGATGTAGTGCTGATGCCGACAGGTCACCCCAACCTCGGCCAGCCACCAGACCTCCACCGACTCGATCAGCCCTTGCGAAGCGGCATAGCGAAGGTCCTCGCAGCCGACAGCGTGCCCAGCGCGCTTCTCCGCGACCATCGCCTCGTAGTGCGGGGTGGCTGCCGCCGCCCGGTCAGCGGGCGACAACACCGGTGATCCAACGGCCAGCGCAGAGGCGAGCAAGGCCCTGACGACTCGCGACCACGGGGACCACGGTCTCGTGCCTGGTGCGCTTCGCCGCCAGCGGCCGGCGAGGTCCATGGTCAGGCGACGCTCGGGGTCTCGTGCGAGGTCCGGATCTGGTCCAAGATGGGCAGGAGATAGGCCATCAGTGCGTCGGGGTTCTCGGACATCGGGAAATGGCCGACGCCGTACATGGGCGTGAAGGTCGATCCCTTGATGGCTTCGTGGGCGGCTCGGCCATGTTCGAGGGTGGCGCTGTAGTCGTATTCGCCCGTCAGTATGTGGACGGCCACACGGCTGGTGTCGATCTCGTGCGCCCGTCCCCGTAGGTCGTAGTCCACGAGGTAGTACCAGAGGTCGCCGAGAAACGCCGGCGGCCAACCAGCCGCATAGGTCTGGCTGGTCTCCTTGCGATACGCCTCGGGCGAGCTCGGCGCCGTGAGACCTTCCATCATGCGGGCTTTGGACTCATTGCCCACTTGCGGATGCCAGAAGCCCACAAGGGCGTCGAGGTTGCCCTCGACCTTGAGCGCTCCCTCCAGGGACACGACCGCACGGAACGCGTCGGGATGATGGAGCGCGAGATCCAGCGCCAGCAGTCCGCCGACCGAACATCCCATGAACACCGGGCGTTCGAGCCCGAGCGCAGTGGACAGCGCGAGCGGCACCTGCCGGAGGAAATCGCCCGTGAGCCGGTAAGGCTCGGCCCACCATTTCCGGGTTGACGGGGGCACCGACTTCCCGTGGAAGGGCAGGTCGTAGGCGATCAGACGGAAGTGATCCGTGATCTCCGCCCGCTCCATGAGGTGCCGCCACTGGGCCCCATGTGCTCCGGCCGTGTGTTGCAGCAAGACCGGGATGCCGTCGCCCGCCTCTTCGAAGTACACCCGGTGGTCGTGGCCGTCGAGGTCAAGGTGGACGTACCGACCGACTGCGGCGTCGAAGCGGCCTCGCGCCGGTCGCGTGGCCGGGGGCGCCGCCGATGAGGGTTGTGTCTGGCTGTCGTCCGGGCGCGGCGCCTCTCGCAGGAGCTCGACCGCCCGTTGCACTGCAGGTGTGTACTGCCACCACAAGAGCGGATCGCTGGAGCGGCGCAGACCGTGTGCCAGCGCCGGCGACACGTCGTTGAAGAATCGCGGCGGCATCGGCGCGAGGAGCTTCTGCCACAGGTCCCGGGGCCCGGCGAGCGTGATGACGCCGCTGCGATCGGTCGCCGCCGGATCGCCCACGCTGACGACGCCGTCTTGGAGGCGGATCGTCAGGACTGCCTCGCCGATCTCGAGCCGAAGGCCGCCCGTCCAGTACCGGGCCGCGCGGCCGAACTCGCCGTCAGCGGCACAGCGACCGGCCAGTTCCTCAGATGACACGAGCCGCATGTCCCGCCTCCCCACGTGAACCACGCCTCGCCGCAGGCTAACCGGGGGCCAAGCGCCGCGAGCTCAAAGGAAGGCCCTGAATGAGAACAGGTGCTTGACGCAGAACTCGTTCGTTATTATGTTGAGCGCCACGAGGCCCGACGGCCTACAACACGGTCAGGAGGAGGTTGTGACAATGCTTATGCGCTTCGATCCCTTCCGTGAGATCGATCGTGTGCTGGAGCAGACGTGGGCCCAGGCCCGACCTGCGAGTATGCCGATGGACGCCTATCGGCACGGCGACAACGTCGTCATCCATCTCGACCTACCCGGCGTCGATCCATCCTCGATCGACCTATCGGTCGAGCAGAACGTGCTGACGGTCAATGCCGAGCGGGACTGGCAGCCCGTGGAAGGTGATCAACTTATCGCAAGTGAACGCCGCCATGGCGGCTTCAATCGACAGCTC
Organism: Acidimicrobiia bacterium; assembly: GCA_034667945.1. GTDB lineage: Bacteria > Actinomycetota > Acidimicrobiia > Acidimicrobiales > CAIXPF01 > JAXDQG01. The sequence goes on from JAXDQG010000794.1 coordinate 11,893, forward strand.
TTTCTCGGAAATACCCTTGACGTTGACCATATCCACGCCACCTATGAGTCCGGTGTGCTTACCGTGACCATCCCCGTGGCCGAGCGGGCCAAGCCGCGGAAGATCGATGTCGATGGCGACCATGCCAAGCAGTCCATAACCGCCACCTCGACGACCAACTGAGCGACGACACCGCACAGCCGGCCCACCGCAGTCCTCTTCTGCGGTGGGCCGTTTCGCGTGTGAGCGCACACGTATCGAGGTGGCAATTCAGTCGGAGGGCTCAGGACGAGATCGCTCGCAACCTGACCCCGCCACCCCGGATAGCTTCTGCCTGCTGTCGGCGGAGCAGGCTCATGAGCAGGGCTTCGTCCGCGCTCAACCCCGGATGCGTCGCCAGTTCACGACGGACGCTCCGCTGGTCGATCCCGGCCAGGTCGCCCTCTAGATAGGCATCGACGACAGCCGGATGGATGTAGCTCGCCCGACAAACCGTGGGCGTGTTGGCGAGCTCGTTCGCGGCCGCTTTGACCGCCGCTACGACCCTCTTCCTGCTTCCGGTCATCGATTCGGGGGCGCCATGGCCGCGCAGGGATGCCGCAACCGACACGCTCGCCGCCCACGTTCGGAAATCCTTCGCAGTGAACGGTTGGCCCGTGACCTCTTGCAGATACCGATTGACATCCCGAGAGTCGACTGGATGTGGGTTGCCGTCGGAGTCGATGTATTGAAAGAGGATCTGCCCCGGCAGCTCCTGACAGCGCCGCACCAACCGGGCGAGGCGCCGGTCGCTCACGGTGCGCTCGATCCGCTTACCGCTCTTGCCCGGAAAGGTAAAGCAGATGCGGCCGGAAGTGATATCGGCGTGATGGTCTCGCAGTGTCGTCAGCCCATAGGAGTCATTGTCTCGGGCATACTCCTCGTTGCCGACACGGATTTGCGTCTCGTCGAGCAGTCGGACGACTGCCGCGATCACGCGGCGAAGGCTCAGATCTCCTCGCGACAGGTCCGCGTCAGCCCGTGTTCGCAGCATGGGGAGCACGGCGCCGAAGTCGAGCAGCCTCTCGAACTTCATTGCGTCACGCACCTGGCGCCAACGGATGTGATACCGGTATTGCTTGCGGCCGCGAGCATCGAACCCGGTGCATTGCAAGTGACCGTCCGCATGTGCGCAGATCCACACGTCGGACCACGCCGGGGGGATGACCAGGGCTCGTATCCGAGCCAATGTGGCCGTATCACGAATGGGGGATCCGTTGGCCGCCCGATACGAGAAGCCCTTGCCGGCCCGTCGCCGGCGAATACCTGGAGCGCTGTCCTGTACGTACACCAAGCCGGCTACCTCTGCGACGCCGACGGGGTCGTGGAATTCCACTTCTCCGAGCAGGCCACCTTGCGGCTGTTTCGTCGCTTGCCGGGCCCGAGCCACGCCGCTCCTCTCCGTCTGCTGCCGTGGCTGGCGTCGTACCCGCCGCAGTGGGAGATAAACGCCGCAGATCTGAGCGCCCCGCCGGCGTGTGCGGTGTGTCCACCATGCGCCGGTTGCAGTCCCCCGCGGCCTGAAGGATCAGAATGGGGAGCTAGGTAGGCCTCTCCCAGCGGACGAGGTCGTTGATCTCGCCACTCTCCACGTCGTAGACGACTCCGGCGATCATCCGGAGCGGATTGAGGTACGGCGTGCAGCTCAGCAGTCTGATGTCCTCCCGCAGGGCGGCCGCGTGGTCGTCGATCGGAAAGAAGCCGAGGTCGGCGCCGGTCAGCTGGCGCAACTCCTCGTCGGTGACCCCCGCGAGGCCGCACTTCGTATGCTGCATGACGACGACCGTGTCGACGCCGAGCACGTGGGTCGACAATGCCAGGCTCCGCAGGACGTCGTCGGTCACCCTGCCGCCGGCGTTGCGGATGACATGGGCCTCCCCCAGATGCAGCCCCAACACGGCGAAGACGTCGATGCGTGCATCCATGCACGTCACCACGGCCAGCCGCCGTCCAGGCCGGGGGTCGGCGACGTTGGCGCGGGCGGCCGCGTACCCCTGATTGGCGGCCAGCAGCCGATTGATCTCCGTCATGCCGACCTGACTAGGCGGCAGATCGCCGCGGCCGCAACTCGAGCCGGGCTGGCCCAGCCGTCCCGAATTTGCGAGTCGCATGCGGGGGCACCACCGAGCAGCATGGGCGGATGGAGCGAGTGCAGGGCATCGGAGGCGTCTTCTTCAGGGCTCGCGACGCAGATCGGCTGAACCGGTGGTATGCGGAGCACCTGGGCATCGGCGCCTCTCCGCCGTTCTACGACGAGACCGTGTGGCACCAGGAAGCCGGCCCGACGGTCTTCGCACCCTTCGGAGCCGAGCACTGGGGAAGCCCCCACCTCGGTCCGACCGGCTGGGGCATCAACTTCCGCCTGCGAGACCTCGACGCCATGGTCGCCCAGCTGCGGGCCGCTGGCATCGTCGTGGATGTGGACAAGGAGGTCTACCCCAACGGTCGCTTCGCGCAGCTCCAGGATCCGGAAGGCAATGCCGTGCAGCTCTGGCAACCGGAATGATCGGATAGGCGGAGTTTGGTGCGACATCGCTCCACATCGCTCCACAAGCAGGGCGAGACCATCGACGAGGCCCTTCGCCGAGGCGCGCAGCAGCAAGGCCATGCGGGAGGGAGGAACGACAGGTGACGACCGCGCCCGTGTCACATCGTTTCTATACGGAGCTGGCGAGATGGTGGCCGCTGGTCTCGCCCGTCGAGGAGTACGAGGAGGAGGCGGCCTTCGCGGTCACGCTGCTACGGGCCGGCTCTGTTCCCGCAAGAGAGGTTCTCGAGCTCGGGAGTGGCGGCGGCCACAACGCCGCCCACATGAAGGCCAGCTTCGGCCTCACACTTGTCGATCTGTCGAGCGAGATGCTGGCCATGTCCCGTGAGCTCAACCCGGAATGCGTGCACCGACAGGGGGACATGCGCACCGTCCGCCTTGGCCGCACGTTCGACGCAGTGTTCGTGCACGATGCAATCGACTACATGGCCACTGAAGACGATCTTCGCCAAGCCATGGACACCGCGTTCGTGCACTGCCGCCCCGGTGGTGTGGCGGTGTTCGTGCCGGACCGGACCCGTGAGAGCTTCGAAGAGGACACCGATCATGGTGGTACCGATGCCCCTGACGGGCGCGGGGTTCGCTACCTGGAATGGGTCTGGGATCCCGATCCATCGGACACCTGGACGCTGACGGAGTATTCGTTCCTCATCCGCGGTTCCGACGGCTCGGTCTCAGCCCACCACGAAACGCACCGTCTCGGCCTGTTCGGCCGGCTCGACTGGCTCAGGCTCATTGCCGAGGTGGGCTTTGTGCCAAAGGCGGTGACCGAGGTGACCACCGAAGATCGAACGCCTCGCGAGGTCTTCGTCGGGCACCGTGCGATGCGGTAGGACAGCGTCTGCGCGGGTTTCGCTCGGCGGCGCGCTTGATTAATCAATCGGAACCACCCCAACCCGCTGCTATTGTCAACCTAATACGCGGGAGCTGGCGAAGCACCCGCCCCTGTCAACCTGCGTTGCCCCGGACCTCGGTGGCGCTCTCGACTGGAGAGGCGGCCCCATGGCCAGTCAAGACGCTCATCCCTCGACTCGTTGGACTCCAGAGGCCACGACCTCTCGGCTCGACCACATCACTTTCAGGGTGGCCGGCTTACGGACCCAAGTCTTCCTCGACGATCCGGCCATCGTCTCGGTGATCGGCCGGGTCGACCGGACAACGTTGGCGGCTCTGCGCCGGGCGTTGGAGGTTGCCGCTGGAGCTGACCGGCGGGATGTCGAGCTCGATCTTTCGGCGACCGGATCAATGAGCGTCGAAGCGCTCGCGCTGGTCCGTGCCTGCGCCGACCGGCTCGCCTGGAGCGGACACCGTTTGCGGGTGGTCTCCGCCTCACACGAGCTGCCTGAACCACTGGCGGAGGCCCTCCGACTCGCATCCCTGACGCCCAACGTCAGTCCCGGCGCAGGACGCACCGCTCTGGCCGCCCTGCACGAACCCGACAGCTCGGTCTCGGCCAGGGCCAGACACCGGGTGCCCGAGCTCCAGCGGTCCGGCGGCCGAGAACCGGCTGTGCCCTCGGCCATCCGGGCCCCCTACCCGGAGCTCGTGGCGCTCGAGCCCCGCGCCCTCTACGAATTCTGGGCGTTCGTGGCGTCGTATCCCGTGCTGCAACTTCTCGGCCGTGGCGATGGTCACCCCGTGATGGTGCTGCCCCCGTTTGCCGCCGACGATGCCTACACGAGTCCGCTCAGGTCCTTGCTTCGAGGACTTGGGTATGCGGCGCACGGCTGGCACCAGGGCACCAATTTGAGCCGCACCCGCCGAATCGTCGAAGGTCTGCCCGCCAGGCTGGTCGACCTCCAGCGAAGGCACGGAGCGAAGGTCAGCCTCATTGGGCACAGTGGGGGTGGCCTGTGGGCTCGCGATCTGGCGAGAGCCTTTCCGGAGGCCGTGAGACAGGTGATCACGCTCGGGTGCCCCTTCCGGCTTCGTCCCGGCGACGCTACGCAGGCCGACCCCTTGGCCAAGCTGCTGCTGGTGGACCAGGTGCCCCAGGATCCACGTGAGCTGATCGACGAAGAGTTCCGTCCGCCGGTGCCCGTGCCGGTGACCGCCATCTACACGCGCACGGACGGAGTGGCGAGCTGGTGGGCCGGCATCCAGTCGGAAGGTCCTCGTCGGGAGAACATCGAGGTGTTCGGCAGCCACTGCGGCCTCGTCCACAACCCGGCTGCGATCATCGCCATCATCGACCGACTGGCGCAGACGGAAGGTTCATGGCAGCCGTTCGACCCGCCGGCCTTCGCTCGCCACCTGTTCCCAAAGCCCACCTACTGGCAGCCGACGGCGGCAGCCGCCTGATCTACGCGGCGAGGATGGTCGATAGCTGCCGCATCATGCGGAGCTCCTCGGGGTCGGACGGGTCGCGCCGATGCATCGTGCCGACGTCGTCGAAGATGATCAGATCTCCCTCCTGCCAGGCGTGACCGTAGAGCCGCTCGGCTCGGGTGGCGTGCGCCATCAACTCGTCGACCAACACCCGGCCCTCTGGCTCGGACATGCCCTGGAACCCGCCAACCAGTGAGTTCACATACAGCGCCGTGCGATCCGTCTCCGGGTGTCGGCGGGCCAGCGGGTGAAGGGCAGGAATCCGATCGCCCGGGTAGCTGTAATCGGGATTCCGGCGGTCGCGGTGGACGCGGTTGGCCGCCTTGTCGTCCTCCGACAGGTGCTTGCCGCTGCCCTTGATGGTGTGGATGCCGACCAGGTCCCCCAGATCCGCACGACGCGACGGCTCGAGCGTCTCCCAAGCGTCATAGAGGTTGCAGAACCAGGTGCGTCCCCCGCCGTCAGCCGGCAAGCACATGGCCTCGAGGAAGGTCTCCTTGGCCGCACAGGGCAGATACGAATAGTCCGTGTGCCACGGAAGAGGCGTCGACGCGGCCAATCCCGTCTCGACCCCTCGCTCGTTGCGCTCGCTAGTGAGCTGCAGAATCTCCCTGGTCGGTGAAGCCAAGCCGAACAACTCACCGCCGTCGAACAACGAGCCGAAGCCGCCGGCAAAGCGAATCAGTTCGCTCTCGCCCGGCGGACGATGGCCCCTCAGGACCAGCAGCACATGTTCGGCCAGGGCTGCTCGTAGCTCCCCCACGAGCTGCTCATCGGGGGCGCGTCCGGGATCCCAACCGGTGACCACAGCTCCGAAGGACGCATCGGCAAAGGGTGTGACCTGGATCGCCATGCTCACGGAGGCTAGTCATCTGAGCCGTGGACGAGTCAGCAGCGACCGGGAGACCCCTATCCGCCCACGCAAGCCAGCAGAGCCTGGAGGACGCAGCTGCCGCGGTGCTCAGATCATGTCGAGGGTAGGAGGCCTTCCAGCAGGACCCTCGCCGTGGCTTTCGCCGAAGCGGCTGCATCTTCGTCGCCACGTTGAGCGCCTACGAATGCACCGTCGATCAGCAAGATCCAGGCACCGACGAGCTCGTCCACCCGAACGACACCGGCGTCTCGCGCCGTTTCCGCCACCGAGGCCGCGACATCTGCCTTGAAACGGCAGGCCGCATCTCTGACCTCCGGGCTGCCCCGCCCCACTTCGGCGACGGCGTTGTTCACCGGACATCCGGAGAACTCGGGATCTGCGAAGAAGTCACCCAGCACGTCAAAAGCAACCAACAACCGCTCATGCGGATCGGACGCTCGGGAGGTTATCTCGTGGGTGAAGACGGCCATCAGCGCCCTATAGCGGAGCTCCACATACGCAACAATGAGCTCGTCCTTGCTGCGGAAATGATGATAGAAGCTTGCCTTGGCAGCTCCGGCTTCCGCAATGATGCGATCTATGCCGACGCTCTTGATGCCATGCTTGTAGAAAAGGACGAAGGCTGCAGCCAACAATCGTTCTCTCACACCCAGCACACGGTCCTGAGGATGCTTCTGGGCGCTCGCCTCCTCGGTGAACCGCCTCATCGCGCTCTCGAGATTCCCATGTGCGGCCATTAGCTCGGAAGTTGTCCAATCTGTCGCAGAGATACTCGGTCCAAAAATCGCGGCTATACGTGAGAGTAATCGGCGTGGCCCCAGAGACTGCAGCAGGCCTCCGGGCATTCCGGCAGGGTCGAGCATCCAACTTCCCCGCAACCGGTAGGCGGGCGAGCCGGGAAGCGCGTCGATGGGGCGGGCTGAGTTGGTGCGACGACCTGCCCAGACACGACCGGGATACGGCGGGCGCTTCACCACCGCCACCGGGCGTTGCCAGACGCCATCGATCCACTGACACTGTCGACAGACCAGCCACGAGCGGTACGGCCAAGGCCGCTGTCGAGCAGTCGTGGCATTGCTCGAGGAGCCCCCGATCGTTGGCCGCCGTCACCGATGGAGGTGAGTCGACAGCAACTGCTCCGCCGCGGACCGAGCCAACTGTGCCGGAGCCGGGGCTTGCAGGCGCTGGGCGGCGACGAACGCACCGTCCACCAACAACGTCCACGCTTCGGCGAGTTGCCGCGCGTCCGGAATGCCGGCCTGCTCGGCCAAGTCCCGCACGAATTCACGGAACTCGCCGCGCTGGGAGCGTGCGCTGTCGATCACGCCTGGACAGTCGCTGCTGACGGCCACGGCGTTGATGAGCGGGCAACCACCGAAGTCGGGTCGGGAGAAGAGCTCGTGCAGCCCATCGAACACGGCGAGAAGACGGTCCGTGGGAAGCTCGGCGCGCGCCGCGACGAACTCCATCAGCCACGCCAGCCAGTTCACCATTCTGCTGTCCATGCCGGTCAGCGGACCCGCAGGCTGGCAAGTCTCCGTCCCGCCCTCGGCAGAGCCGGACATTTATGCAAATCGCACCGCTCGCGACTCGTAGACAGAACCGTCTGTGTCACGACCGTACTGTACGGGTTTGACCGCCATAGTTCAACCGGTCACACCAAGATTAGACAGCAGGCAAATCGGGTACAACACGCGCTCTCAAATCGCTGAGTGGTCAACAATCGGCTGGGCCACCCACGTGCGGTACATGTCAACGCACGTCGCAGCGAGCGATCCCATGCAGGCCCATTTCCGCCGAATGCCATGCCTGGTCAGCCTTGATCAAAGAGCTTGCAGCGACGAACCGGCGATGATTGGGACGAAAACCCGCTCGCTGCTACATCAGGAGGCGTTCGGCCACGGCCCGGGCCGTCCGCGCCGGACCCGGATCCCTCGCCCGCTGGGCACCCACAAAGGCACCATCGACCAGCAGTCCGAGTTGCTGCGCCAACTCCGTTGGTCGTGGACGGCCAGCAACCTTGGCAAGATCGGCGAGGTAGCCCTCCAACTCGCCGGCATGTTCTCGGGCGTACCCGCGCACAGCAGCGGAGATGGCCCCCACCTCGGCGACCGCATTGATGGTGGCGCTGCCCCGGAAGAGCGGATCGGCAAAGAGTTCCTCCAGCGAATCGAACACCGCCAACAGCTGCTCGGCGGTGTCCCGTAGATCAACGGACTCGCGAAGCCATGCCAGCCACGACCGGTGCCGACGATCGAGATACACCAGAACCAGATCATCCTTGGACGGGAAGTGGCGGTAGAAGGTGGCTTTCGCCACACCGGAACGGGTGATCAGGAGATCGATGCCGACGGCTCGTATGCCCTGCACGTAGAAGAGGACGAAGGCCTCGGCAAGGAGGCGCTCCCGCGCCCTCGACTGGCCGTCGCCCTGCCGTACGCCGAGCGCGCGGATGCGGATCTCCGGTGAATGGTTGCCAGCCACGTCTAGCGCCACCCGGTCGGCGCGGGGTCCGTGCCGCTGCCATGAACGCCGATGCAGTACACCGCCCTACTAGACGCGAGACAAGACCTTCCTGTCTAGGACTTTCTCGAGCGAGACCCGCGTCTCGAGTTGGTGGACAGCAGGGTGCGACCGGAGGATCTGGGAGGTCAGTCCGTGCCGCATTTCGCCTATCCCTACGACAGCCTCGATCAAGCTGCCAGAGACGCGGTGGAGGCGGCTGGCTATCTGGCCGGCTGCAGTCGCACTCGCAAACCCGGCCGGAACCGCTCCGGAGAAGATGTCTTCCTGCTGCGCCGCATAGGCATCGGCGGACACGACGAGCTGCCCGCTTTCCGGTGGAAAGGTCGTTCGGCCTGGAAGACGTCGAGCCGAGGTTGCTGGCGCGGGCTTGCGCGCCAAGTGGGGTGTTGACCAAGCTCTGCGTACGCCGCTGACGTGGTCGGCGCCACGCGGCTCCGACCCCTCGTCAGACGCCGAGCGCCCGAGACAACAACGTCCGGCGGCTACGTGACGACGTCTTGGCGAAGATCGACTTCAGATGGTCTTGCACGGTGTAGGCGGACAGAAAC
>JAXDQG010000795.1:0-13453 GCA_034667945.1 Acidimicrobiia bacterium
CGGTGAGCTATGTGACCGCCTGGCATCGGTTCCGCGAGCCCAAACCCGACTACGTCGTGCACGGGCAGTATCACGACGTGTGGACGCGCCTCTCGGGTGAATGGCTGCTGGCCTCGCGCCGGATCGCAGTCCTGGGTGAGGTGCACCAACCGCGGGGGTAAAGCGGAGAGGGCCGAGCGACGGGAACCCAGACTCGATGGGGCACAGAGGCGTCGGGAGGCGCTGTCCGCCCGTGTCCTAGTCCGCTGTTAAAACCGCGTTTCGATACGGGCCGCGCGCCGTCCAACTTGCCCGCCTTTCCCCAGATTCAGCGATACTGGCGGGCGCTATGCAAGATTTCGACGCGGAGATCTCTCCGGAACCAATACGCCCTATGTACGCGTCAGACCGTGAGCATGCCCGGGCCTGGCTGGCCTGGGCAGAGCAAACTCCGGGAGGATGGCGGGCACGACTGGCGGACAAAATGGCCGCCGGCGGATCGATCCCGCAGACGCTTCCCCCGGCGTGGGCCGCCACCGTGGGTCTCCCGGGTCTGGCGCCCAGCATGCCTCACGATGGAATGACGTCGTCGGGCGAGCAGGGGTCCGGCGCTGGTGGCCCGACCGGTTCGTCGAAGAGCGTCGGCATGGTGCGCTATGTCGAACAGCCGTCCGGGTGCTGCAACGACGCGGTGGTGCTCGATCCCGAGCCATCGTGGGCCCGCCACGGCATGTGCGCCGCTTGTGGTTCGGTGCTCCGCCGCGGGCTGACAGGGTGGGATGCCTTGCCGCCTGCAATACCGGAAGACTGAGCAGCTTCAACTCGCTCGGCGCCGCCCCGTCCCAACATTCGACCGTCCGCCCCTGGACCTTGTCGAGCTCGGCCCGCAGCCGCGCCAACTCGACCTCGATGAGTTCGAGCTCTTGGCGCTGATCGTGGGTGTCGGTCCCTACACGGTCTGCGTCCTCGGCGGGCTGCATGGGCCTCCGGCACGATGCGATGTGGTTGGCGGGCGACGATGTGGTTGGTGGGCGATGATCTGGTTGGCGGGCGATACGGTCGCGACGCTCGCGAGCTCAGACCGCCAACGCTCGACCTCCCTCACGGGGGCTGTCAAGGTGTTCGTGCAGGGACTACGCGGGCGCGTAGCCACTCGATAGGGTGCGACGAGCTGAACCGGCCACGCCGCACGAACAGCATGCGGCGGAAGTAGTTCAGTCTTCAACCATTCGACGAGTAGAGTACGGAGGCGGTATCGGCCATTGCCGGTTCCCCTCAGAAGCTGGTTCCCCTCGGAAGCCGGTTGCCCTCAGAAGGAGGCCAGGGATGCCCGTCACTCGTCTCAATCACGCGGTCCTCTATGTCCGTGACATCGAGCGCACTCGGGAGTTCTACGAAAGCGTCCTGGGCTTCAAGACGCTGTTGTGGATTCCCGGTAAGGCAGCGTTCTTCCGGGCACCGGGTTCGACCAACGATCACGATCTGGGCACCTTCCAGATCGGCGAGGAGGCGGGCGCGTCGGCGGCCGGCAGCTCGACCGTTGGCCTTTATCACCTGGCGTGGGAGGTGGACACGCTGGCTGAGCTCGACAGGATCCGAGGGCTGCTATCCGAGCGCGGTGCGCTGACGGGCGCATCCGACCACACGACCACCAAGGCGCTGTACGCGGCGGACCCGGACGGCATCGAGTTCGAGGTCTGCTGGATACTTCCGGCCAGCCTGATGACCGACGAGATCAAGGAAGCAGCCAAGGGCCCGCTGTCCCGTCCGCTCGATCTGGCTGCCGAGATCGCCCGTTACGGCGCCGACACGCGTGGGGGCATCGGCAGGTCGATTCCCGCTCCGGTCTGAGCGCCGAGGGTGCAAGGCCGTGCGCGGCCGTCTTCGCGCCGGCGCTGTGGCTGCACCTCAAACCCCAGCCGGTCTGATCAACCCCAGCCGGTCTGACGAATCAGTGCCGTGGTCACGGCGGCCAGCACGACCACGAGTCCCAACGGCCACCGCCGCCACGACCCGAGCGCGGCCACCCCGACACCGAAGGCTCGGGCGTCGAACACCACCGATCGACGGGTGGTGAACGTCTGCACTGCGATCACCGCAGCCACGATGGCCAGCGGCAACAGCGCCAGGAGGCGGGCCGCCCATTCGCTTTCGCCCAGCAGGCCCCCGAGCGCGAACCCACCCAGCATGCGCAATCCGAACACGCCGCCGAGAAAGATCAACAGGCCGGCTACCGTCAACGGTCGCTCCTGGCCACCGCTGTGGTTCCCGACTGCTCCTTCGCACGCCGCCCGATTGGTTTCGGCGGCAGGAGCAAGGCCAACGGCGCCGCAACCGAGGCGACCAGGATCGGCCCACCGGCCGGCATGAAGGGTGTGAGCGCCAAGGCGGCCAGCGCACCGGCGACCACGGCAACCGCGGTGTCCTGACGGCGAAACGCCGTGATCAACGCGCCCACGAACGACGCCGGGAACACGGCATCCAACCCGAACCGCTTCGTGTCCCCCACCACGTTCCCGAGGATCAGCCCCAGGCCGGACCCCACGATCCAACCGACCGACATCCAGATCGCCAGCTGCCAGAAGGCTCGCCGAGCAGCGCCCGGACCACGCGGAGCGGCTTCGAGTGCAGCCGCCACCGCCGGCTCGGAGGCCACATGGGCGATGCCGATCCGTTCCACGAGCGATGCTGGCCAGCGACCCATCATGCTCGTCGCCAACAGGCCGAACCTACTGCTCACCAGCAAGGATGCCACCGCAGCCGGAACCAACCCACCACCACTCGCCAGCACCGAGGCATACGCCAGCTCACCGGTGCCCGAGTAGGCGAAGGTGCAAGCTGCCATGACGACCCAGGGCGATGTGCCCACGTCGGTCATGATCACGCTCACGGCGATCCCGATGGCGATCGAGGCGAACATCAGCGCCGCCAAGTCCATCGTTCGGAAGCCCCCGGCATGCTGCTGCGAAGGCGACGCCGTCGCAGCGCCCTCGCCGGCGCCCCGCCTCACCACGGGCATCAGCCCTTGGTCAGCCTCTGGTCACCCATCAGGGCCTCGACCTGTTTCTGCAGGCCCCTCGCCATGCGCGGATGGGTCAACACCCAGAAACGCTCCTCCCGAACGGCGTCGAGCACCATGCGACCCACCTCGTCGGGGTCCATCCCTTGCTCCAACATGGCCTGGATACCGGCTGCCGCCCGTCCGCTGGCCTCGCCGTCAGCCTTGGGCTTGGCCCGGCCGGGCCGGAAGTCCACGGAGTGCCGGGAGATGTTGGTGTTGATCGGCCCCGGGCACAGCACGGAAGCGCGTACGGCACTGCCCCGCCCTCGGAGGTCACGCTCGAGGGTGGCCATGAGGCCCACCACGCCGTGCTTGGCCACGTTGTAGGCGCCCATCATCTGAGCGGCGAACAGCCCGGCCATCGACGACGTGGCGTTGATGTGACCCTCACCCTGCTCCTCGATCAGCGGCAGGAAGACCTTGACGCCGTAGATGGGGCCCCAGAGATCGACGTCGATGATCCAGCGCCAGTCGTCCAGGTTGAGCTTGTGGGTGGCGGTCGGGATGCCGATGCCGGCGTTGTTGCACAGCACGTGAACGGCGCCGAACCGATCGACCGTGGCCTTGGCCAGGTCCTCGACCGATTCGAGCTTCGACACGTCACAGGTGCGGCCCTCGGCTTGGGTACCACCGCTGCGAAGTTCGTCGACCGTGGCGGCCAACATGTTCTCGTCCAGGTCGGCGATCATCACCTGCATACCGGCGCTGGCAAAGGCCCGGGCCATGCCCCGACCGATGCCACTGGCGCCACCGGTGACCACCGCCACCTTTCCCGACAGGTCCTGCACGATTCCCCCGATCTCTTCTGCCGACGGCGGACTCTAGACCGCGAGCCGAGCGGAGCGGGCGCCGAGCCGGATGCGCCGAGCCTCCTCGCAGCCGAGCTGACCGATGAGAGGCGGTAGCGGTCCGGAAGTCGGGATTCGCGACGGCTTCTCAGGTCCGCTGGATGACCGGAGAGGGCGGATCGACCGGGTTGGGTAGGCGGGACATCAGCTCGAAGGGGGCGCCTTCCCAGCCGTCGTAGCCGGCCGTCGACAGGCGACGCCGTTCGATCCGCCAACCGTCGGCCGTGAGCAGGAGCCGATCGTGGTAGCGGCCCCAGACTTCGATGCGCTGCCCGAGTGGCGTCTGGTGCCAGGCATAGACGTAGGAATCGGCCTCCGCCCGCGCGTCACCGTCGAAGGAGATGCGCACGTTCGACAGGTGATGGCTCGTGCGGGCGAAGCCGGCCAACGTCTTGGCGAACATCTTCACCAGATCGGCGTGACCGATGACCGCCCGGCTCGGGCTGAGCTCGAAGCGCGCGTCGGCCGCGAAGACCAGCGGGACCAAGGTCTCGGGATCGTTGCGATCGACGTACTCGCAGTAGTCGAGGAGGGTGTCGGCGATGAGGCGGCGCTGCTCCAGCTCCCAGAGAATGCGACGGTCGTCCACGGCGTCAGCTTGCCACGCCACGTCCACGCCGCCATCGCCGACGCCAGCCAAATCACTTGCCGGCCAACTGCAGCCGTCAGATCGCGAGCCGTCAGCGGGCGGCCGGCGTGCCGGGGCTTTCCGCGTCCACATCGGACCGTGTCACCTCACCCCCCGGCTCGACCGCGGGCAGCACGATCTCGAAGCAGGGGTGTGGACCTCGGGCCTTGAGGCGCAACCGGCCGCCTTCGGCCTCCACCAGCGTCCTCGCCAGGGGGAGTCCGATGCCGTGTCCGCCGCTTCGGCGCGGGACGCCGTCGAACAGCCGCTCGGCGTTCTGCGAGATGCCCGGACCCTGGTCGGTGACCCGGATCGCCACTCCCCCGGCCACGGCCTCTACCGTGAGATCGATGGCGCCGGCCCCATGGCGGTTGGCGTTGTCGACCAGCACGTCGACCGCTTGGCGAATGGCCGCGGTGGCGGCCCGCACGACCGGCAGCTCATCGGCGAACGACACCCGCAGCGAACGGTCGGCTGCGGCGAACACCGGTGCCCAGTAGGCGCGCGCATGGCCGACCACCGCGTCGAGATCGAGCCGCTCGTCGGTGGCGCGCTCGCGGGCCAGCCGCAGCAGGTCGTTGACGGTCGTCTCGAGTCGGTCAGCGATGGCCAGGCACTCGTGCAGGGCCAACGCGGGATCGGCTCGCGGGGCCGACAGCTCGGTTTCGAGCGTCACGCGCAACCCGGCGATGGGCGTTCGCAGCTGATGTGAGGCATGCGAACTGAACGCCTGCTCGCGTGCCATGGCGTCGCCGAGCCGACGAGCCGAGACCGTCAGCGCCCGACCGACCTCGTCCACCTCGGGCAGCCCGGCATGGGGCGACTCGATCGTGAAATCACCTCGGCCCAGCCGGGCCGCGCTGTCACGCAGACGCCGCAATGGCCGGGTCAGGCGATTGGCCTGGACGATGGCCGACACCCCTGCCAAGGCGATGATCCCTCCGCCCAAAGTGGCCATGAGCAGCCAGGCGATGTGCGCCTGGTGCTCCGCCGCCAGGACGGATGTCTCGGCCCGCACGACGGCAATCACCCGTTCGCTGGAGGCCACCGGAACGGCGGAGACCAGGTGGTCGCCGATCTCGCGAGTACGGATCTGATTCTGGGACGCCAACAGGACAGGTTCGTCGCCGATCTCCGGGCCCCGGCCCCGGAGACGCTGGCCGGTGACGCTGTAGAGGCCGATCATGACGTCCTCGCCCGAGCTCGGGTCGAGCGGATCGCTCGAGGCCTCCGGCACGGTGGGCAGATCGCGGGTCGCCAGGGTGGCCACCCGTTCCAGGCGGACACGGGCATCGCTGAGATACAGGTTGTGGATGGCGAAGGCGAGCGGAATCCCGAAGAGCGCGATTGCCAGCGTCGTGACCGCCACGATGGAGGTGAGAATACGGATCTTCATGGCAGGTCATAGCGGTAACCCACACCCCGAAGAGTGCTTATGCCGCTGGCTTCGTCACCGAGCTTGCGGCGCAATGACGCAATGTGGACATCAAGCGTTTTGGTCGATCCGAACCAGTTCTCGTCCCAGACATCGGACATAAGATCTTCGCGCGTCACGACACGACCGGCGTCGCGCGCCAGCCGCAGCAAAAGGTCGAATTCCTTGGCCCGGAGCTCCAACTCGGAGTCTCGCAACCACACGCGGCGGGCCGCAAGGTCTATGCGCAAAGGACCGACGGAGAGATCACCGCTGTCGGGAGGCCCCAGTCGCCGCAATTGTGCCCGCACCCGGGCCAACAGCTCGGCGAGACGGAAGGGTTTGGTGATGTAGTCGACGGCTCCCGCATCGAGCCCTACGACGATGTCGATCTCTTCCTGTCGGGCGGTCAGCATGATGATGGGAAGCACGGCGTCGCGCGAACGGATCTCTCGACAGACGTCGATGCCGTCCATATCGGGAAGTCCCAGATCGAGCAGGACGAGATCGACCCGGTTGCGCTGGAGGTGGTGGAGCGCATCGGTGCCGCTCGCGGCCCGGGCGGACACGTAGCCAACCGAGCTGAACGCCCGCACCAGATTGGTGGCAATCGTGTCGTCGTCCTCGATGATGAGGAGGCGGTCTTCGCCCACCCGCACAGGATACGGCAGGTCTGCTCGAGGCGAGCTCCGAGGCCCCGATCTTCCGGCGCCGGCCGGTCGGGGTGGGTCCGGGGGGCAACGAAGATCGAAGACTGGCCCGCAGTTAGGTGCTCGGCGCAAATAGCCGGCGGATCTTCCTCGGACTGCTTGACGAAAGATTGCGCGACCCGTGCCGCGATTACAGACATTTCTCACTGCACCTGCGACCGTTGTGGTGCTGTTTCAGTTCTACCGTCCCGCGCGAGACCAGCGCCTGTCGGCTGGATCGTCGCCGCCGTCAACCGTTGCCGATGTACAGCACCAAGAGAGCGATGTCGTCACGCCGGGGTGCGCCCATGTGACGTTGCACCAACGCATCCTCCACGGCCGTCACCGTTCCCTCCGCGGTGGAACCCAGATGCTGCTCGACCAACTCGAGCAGGTGGTCGTCGTCGAGGTACGTGGGACCGGCCACGTCCGTGGCACCGTCGGTGTAGAGGATCAGCTGATCTCCCGGTTGGAGTAACAGCTCGCTCTCGTGCACTCGCGGCTGGGAAAGCGCCCCGAGCAGCGTTCCCGGGCGACCGACCAGAGCCGGCTTGGCGCCGCAGGGCACATGGATGGGGCGGGGATGGCCCCCCAAGGAGAAACGGAAGCGGAACGACCCCGGACGCTCCCCGGTGCCGTCGAGCACACCGTAGACCGCAGTGCAGAACTGGCCGTTCGACTGGGCGGCGTGGTCGGCCATGGCGTCGTGGACCCACGAGAGCACCTCGGCGGGCGCCAGGTTGTGGCGGGCGCCGGCCCGCACGGTGTGTCGGGCGACACCGGTCAAGGCGGCCGCGGTCACCCCTTTGCCGGAGACATCACCGACGAGCACGCCCCAGCAGCCGTCGCGGACCGTGACCACGTCGTAAAAATCGCCCCCCACCTGCCCACCACTGGCCGGGCGATAGCGGACAGCCACCCCAACGCCGGGAATGGTCGGTAGACCTGGGGGCAGGAGGCTGCGTTGAAGCGTCTCGGCGATCGAGCGCTGCTGTTGGAAGAGCAGCGCGTTCTGCGCGGCGGCGGCGATTCTGCCGGCCAGGTCCTCGACGAGCCGCAGGTCGGCGGCGGTGTAGGCCGGCCCAGGAGCGCTGCGCACCAGTGTGAGCGCGCCCAACGTGTCGAGCCCGGCCCGCAGCGGCACGGTCATCAGCGAGCGCATCCGCATCGCACGCAGGATGTCGCGCAGCTCCTCGTGCTCGGTGGCGGCTGCGATGACACCCTCGTCGACGTCGGGAAAAAACAGGCTCAGCCCGGTCCGGATGACCGCCGCCGGGCCGGAGCGGGCAGCCGGATCGAACGGGTAGCGCTTCCGCATCTCCCTGGCCCAGGCCTCGCGTTCCCGATCGGTGTGCGCGACCTCGACGACCGGGCCCTCTGCCGGGTCGAGCACGAGGAGCGAACACCAGTCACCCAGGCGGGGAACCGCAGCGCGGGTGACCTCGGCCATGAGCTCGCTCAGCTCCATGCTGCGCGTGAGGGCGTGCTGCACCCGCGCCAGATAGTCGGATCGCTCTCGGGCCGTGCGCTCGAGCTCGAAGATGCGACTGCCCTCGATGGCGCGTGCCACGCGTTCACCGGCCAGTTGGAGCAGGCGGACCTCATCCGGCTGGAACTGACGTGGGCTGCGATTTCCCACGTCGATGACCCCGATGAGGGTATCGGTCCGCAAGGGGACGCCCGCAGCGCTACGCACCTCGGCTCGAAGCGCCGGGCTTACGATGTCGAGCTCGCTCAGGTCGTCGACCACGATGGGTGCATTCGCGGCCGCGATACGACCCTCGAAGCCCCGGCCGACGGGTATGGGCACCACCTGATAGTCGCCGAGAAACCCGTACGAGGCCGCGACATGCAAGCAATCACCCTCGTCGTCGAGCAGCAGCACGCGGACCATGTCGCAACCGAGCAGACGGGCGAGCCGGTCGGGCAGGGCGTCGAGCAGCTCGTCGAGCGGAAGACGCGAGAGGGCGTCGTCGGTCAGCTCGTGGATCCGCGACAACATCTCGACGGCGTGCTCGGCCCGCTCGCGGGCCTCCCGCTCGATCGCCTCGGCCCGACGGGTGTCGTCGGCGTCGGCCGTCACGCCCATGGCGCCCATCACCCGCCCGCCGGCATCCCGCCACACCTCCCCCACCGAATGCAGCCAATGCACCGACCCGTCCGGCCAGCGGGCTCGATGCTCCAGGCGGAAGCGGTCGTCCGTGTCGATGGCACGGCCGAATCGCTCGAAGCCCCCGTCCTCGGGCTCGAGCAGATCCATCCAGCCGAGCAGGGTCGAGGGAAGCCCGCCCGGGAGCCGTCCATAGAGCGCCGCCATGCCGTCGTCGTAGTCGATCCGGCCGGCTGAGTAATCCCACGACCAGGTGCCCATGCCTCCCGCTTCGAGTGCCAGGGCCAGTCGTCGCCCCTCCTCAGCCTCCGGAAGGGTCTCGGCCAGTTCGAGATCACGCTGCCAACGGCGGGCCGACAGCCAGACGGCACCGAGGGAGATCACGGCGACGATGGTCACCCCGACCAGGTGCCGCGACGTGCCTGCGATGTCGTCGACCCAGCCGAGGACCGCGGCGGCGACGATGGCGTAGGCGCCGATCCAGGCCGTCGTGCGGGGCGGAAGTAGGGCAGCGGCGAGGAAGGGCCCGAGTAGCACCCAGGCCAACAAGACCAGGCCTGTGGCCACCACATCGATGACCGCGACCAGCGTGACGAGCGCGACCGCAGCCACGGCCGCGGCGACCCGCCGGCCCCGGAACGGATCACGCTCGTGCTCGGACATCCCCCCGGAACCTAACCCGTCGGACGCGACCCGCCTTCTGAACCCCGGCTCGGCTCCGAGCGAGCGCGACCCCACCGGCCAACGTTGGACCTCTGGTTAATTTGGGTCCGGGGCAACGCCGGCTTTGGTCGAGCGGACCCCCACCAAACCAACAGCGGCTCTCCGAGCAACCTCGGAGGGGCCGAGCCGATGCAACCTCTGCACGGACAAAGGGGTACGCGTGACGAGTCCCACCACGACCGGTCAGGCCGATGTCGAATTCTTCTGGGACCCGGTGTGTCCTTGGGCCTGGCTCACGTCTCGCTGGGTCGCCGAGGTGGCCCGCCAGCGCGACCTGGACGTCGACTGGCGCTTCATCAGCCTTCGGCTGCTCAATGCCGACAAGGACTACGGCCGCGACTTCCCCGAGGGCTATCCCGAGATCCACGGCAGCGGTCTGAAGCTCCTCCGGGTGGCGGCCGCCGTCCGCGAAGCCGAGGGCCGTGATCGGATGGGTGAGCTGTACACCCAGTTCGGCGGGGACATCCACGTGCATCGGCGGCGCAAGGAGCTCACCGAGCACTTCGAGGAGGGGTTCCCCGAGTACCTGCAGTCAGTGGGCATTCCGCCCCAGTACGCGGCCGCCGCCAACGACGAGAGATGGGACGACGTGCTGCGGGCCGAGACAGAGGAGGCTCTCGAGCGGACCGGGCGCGACGTTGGAACGCCGATCATCAGCTTCCGCCGTAAGGACCAGGTGCAGTCGTTCTTCGGCCCGGTGATCAGCACTGTGCCCAGGGGCGAGGAAGCACTGCGCCTGTGGGACGCCATCTGGGAGGTCGCCACCTATCCCGGCTTCGCCGAGCTCAAGCGCTCGCTACGGGAAACACCCCAGCTCCAGTCCAGCCTGTGAGGAAGGCTGCCCCTGCCGCGTCACCAGGCTTCGGGCGGCCTCTCCAACGGGTGCTGCTCGTTGGCGGCAACCACGCCAGGCGGTAGTTCGTCGGGGTCGACGAGGCGGATGAGATCGCCTGGCGTGATCTTGCCGCCGACGACGACCCGGCCGTTCAGGCCCGAGCGATGGATCAGCGGCCGGAACACCTGGCGGCCGAGGAGATCCTGCAGGTAGCGGCAGGGGACGTTCAGCCGCCCGCCGAACAGCACGCACTCGCCCACCTGCAGGTACTTGCCGACCAGGTGGGCCACCGGCACGCCCCGGGTTGTGAGGTTCCGACGGTGTTCCTCCGGGGCCAGGTCGATGCCATGGTCGCGGGCCAGCGCGTCCAGGGTCTCCCCCTCGATCAGGGTGACCTGCCGATCGATGTGATGCCGCTTCGAGTAGGTGCCCGTTCGGGTGGCGTAGCGATCGCCAACCAGGCCAACCCCGGCCACCAGCTCCGCCTCGTCCAGCGTCACCATGGGCGCGGAAGCACCCGGTGCGATGTGGATGGCGGAGAGGAAACCGGTGAAGGAACCGACGCCCGACATGCCTGAGACGCCCGACATGCCCGACATGCCCGAGATGCCCGAGATGCCCGAGATGCCCGAGAAGCCTGGACGGGCTTGCCTCTCTGACGAGGAGCCCTCACCCTGCGACGCGTCCGAGCCGGCAGCCATGCCGAGAGCGTAGAGCGCTGGACCGGGACCCGACGCCCGAGATCCGACGCCGGGCAATCGAGGCCCGGGCTAGAACAACCGCTCATGGACATCACCGTTGTCGCCACCGGGCTCGCCTTCCCCGAAGGACCTGCCGTCGACCGCCAAGGCCGCCTCCACTGGGTGGAGATCGCCGGCCAACGCATCGGTCGACTCGAGGACGACGGTTCGGTGGGCACCTACGCGGACACCGGCGGCGGTCCCAACGGTTGCGCCTTCGGCCCGGACGGGAGTCTGTGGGTGTGCAACAACGGTGGCAGCTGGCCGAACGTCCCCTCCACCAAAGGTAGGGGCAAGGGCCCCAACGGGCCGGGCCACCTCCAGCGCATCTGGCCCGACGGGCGGGTCGAGACGGTGCTGACCGAGATCGACGGCAAGCCTCTCGCCGGCCCGAATGACCTGGCGTTCGACGCCGAGGGCGGCCTCTGGTTCACCGACCCGCAGTGGGGCGGCGAGGCGGCATCGGTCTGTTATCTGGGGCCCGATGGCACCTCGACCCGGGCCTTCACCGGCGTGTCCTTCCCCAATGGGATCGGCGTCACCGACGACGGCCGCTTCGTGATCGTTTGTGAGTCGATGACCGGCAACTTGCTCGGTTTTCGCATCGAGGATCCCGGCCGGCTGGGCAGCCCGAAGGCCAATGGCAACATCGGTCGCCGTTCCATCCCCGACGGGTACTGCTTCGACTCGGCCGGACGCATGATCATCGCCGGGCATCAGACGAACTGCTTGTTCGTTCTGGATGCGGCCGATGGCCGGCCCCGAGGTGTCGTCGAGTTGCCCGATGCAGGACCGACCAACTGCTGTTTCGGCGGTGACGACTTCTCGACGTTGTACGTGACCTCATCGGATGCCGGTCAGATGCTGGCACTGCCCTGGGACGTGCCCGGCATGAGGCTGCATCCCGACCGCTGAGCAACGGCGCGCGGCCGCCACCTCGGTCGGGCATACTGCGGGCTCATGGCCATTGTGGAGGAACGCGAGCACGCCGGGTTGCTGCTGCGGGAGTTCGACCTCGACCGGGATGGACGCCTGGTGTCGGGGGTGCTGTGGCAGCCGCCGTCACCGAAGACCGGGGCGCCGCTCGTCTGCCTCGGGCACGGGGCGTCCGGCGACCGCCATCAGCAGCCCATCCCGTGGCTCGCGCGTCACCTGGTGGGCGAGCACGGATTCTTTGCGCTGTCCATCGACGGCCCGGTGCACGGACGCCGCCAAGTCGGCCCCGGCGGCCGCGAGGCGTTCTGGCCCGAGTGGGCCCGGGAGGGCAGCGTCGAGGACATGACCGCCGACTGGCGACTGGCGCTCTCCATGGCTCGAGGGCTCCCGAAGGTGGGCGAGGGGCCGGTGGGCTACTGGGGCCTGTCCATGGGGACCATCTACGGCGCTCCGTTCGTGGCCGCGGAGCCGCTGGTGGTTGCGGCAGTGCTGGGACTCATGGGCACGAGCGGCCCCGATCACTATCAGGCCCGACTCCACAAGGCGGCCGAGGCCATCAATTGCCCGGTCCTCTTCCTGATGCAGTTGGAGGACGAGTTGTTCAGCCGGGCCGATTGCCTGGCGCTCTTCGACGCGCTCGCATCCGGTGACAAGCGGCTGCACGCCAATCCCGGGCTGCATCCGGAGGTGCCGGTGGAAGAGCTGCGCCATTGCATCGACTTCCTGGTCGGGCAGTTGACCGGCCAGACGGGCGAACGGAGCTCGGCCTTCCAGGTATCCACCTGAGCCATTCGCGCGAGCTGTGAAGCCCGCGCGAGCATGACGGCATGCCGCTGACCACCTACCGCATCGAGCGCGAAGGCGCTTCTCGATTGCTGTTCCTGCTGCACGGATGGAGCGCTGAGCAGCATCACCTGGCGGCCTACGTGCCCCTCGTCGACCCGGCCGAAAGGTTCACGGCCATCTCACCGCGAGGCCTCGACAACCTGCCCGAGGGAGACGGCGCCTCCTGGTACGACCGCGGCCCGGACGGGCCCGTCCGCGACTCGTTCATCCGAGCCCTTGATGCGGTGGAAGAGCTCATCGAGACCGAGACACGGGCAGCGGGCATACCACGCGAGCGCTGCGTGATCGGGGGCTTCTCCCAGGGCGGCTTCTTGTCGTTGGCGCTGGTGGGCCGGGCCAATGCGCCCCGCTACGCCGGGGTGTGGGCGATGTGCTGCGGTCTGCCCGACGTGGCCGGCGTGCCCTTGGACCTGGCGGCCGGCGTCCACACGCCGGCACTCGTGCAGTACGGCGAGCGGGATGCGATCATCGCGCCGGAGCGCGCCGGGGCCGTGGCCTCCGCACTGCGCAAGTGGGGCTGGGACGTGACCGACCGGGGCTATGACATGGCGCACAGCCAATGCATCGAGATGATGATCGATGCCCGGGAGTGGTTGGGCCGGCTGGCCTGATCGACCGAGTCTCGACCTGTATCTCGAGTCTCG
>JAXDQG010000796.1:0-8916 GCA_034667945.1 Acidimicrobiia bacterium
CTCGTTCGACGACGAAGTGCCGATTCACCGGTCGATCTCGCGGCGTTCATACTCGATCACGGCGACGGCACGGGGCAGCCCGGTCTCGTCGAGCAGATCATCAACGGGGATCTGCCGGCGAAACTCACTCTTCCCCCCCGAACCGTTGCGCCAGCCGATCAAGCGACGCGGCCATGGCCCGGCAGCGCCGTCCAAACCGCCGAGGCCACTGTCCCCCGGCTCCTCGGATAGTGGAAACTCCTGAGTTCGAAAGGCGAGTCAAGGAGCGAGAAGTGGATCTGAAGACCACTCGTTATGAGATTGGCGACGCCGGCGTTGCAACCGTCTGGTTGCACCGTCCCGACCGAGCCAACGCCTACACGGCGCGCATGGCACTCGAGTACCGCTGGATCTTCGAGCAGCTGGAGGCCGACCCTCGCGTGCGGGTCGCCATCGTCACCGGCTCCGGAAAGGCATTTTCGGTGGGCGCCGACGCCGACGGCCTCGAGGCCAGCGTCGAGCGGGGTACGTACGAGACGGAACTACCCGCCGGCATCCCGGCCCCAGGGCACGGCGTACACCCACAGTTCGACCACGATCTGGCCTGGCACTGGGGTCTGCGCTTCCCGGTGATCGCCGCCGTCAACGGGGCGATCGCGGGCGTCTCGCTGGTGCTGGCCTGTTTCTGTGACTTCAGGTTCGCGGCGGCCGAGGCCAAGTTGACCACCGCCGCGCCCAAGCTCGGCCTCCCCGCAGAGATCGGGCTCTCGTGGGTATTGCCCCGGCTGGTCGGCTTGACCGCGGCCGCCGATCTCCTGCTCTCGGGCCGGACCATCACCTGCAAGGAGGCGCCGCCGGGGCTCTTCACGGCGGTGTACCCGGGGGCCGAGCTCATGGACCGCGTCCATGAGTACGCCCACTGGATGGCCACCGCCGTCGGTCCCGAAGCGGTTGCCCAGACGAAGCGCCAGCTCTACGCCGACCAACTGCGCTTCGACGTCGGCGACTCCGTCGAAGAGTCAAAGCAGCTCATCAACATCGCAATGGGCGGCAAGGAATTCGCAGAGGGCGTTGCCGCCTTCACCCAACGGCGGCCCCCACGCTTCTAGGCCGCCAAACGGTGCAAATGGGGCAACGGTGCCAGTACATATCGGTCTGGCAATGTCCAGCGGAGGTGACATCCAGGCGTTCATACCAGGCCGACTGGCTTCCCCCGCATTGTGTAGGACGAGCTGCTCGTCGGCGTCAACGGCACCTCGTGTCAGGATGCGGCTCGTGAACGCCGTCCCGCTGTGGTTGACCACCACCGAAGCCGCCCGCCTCCTCAACGTGAATGCGCTCACTATCCGTCGGCGCATGATGCGGGGGCAGTTGCCGGCCGAGGAGATCGACGGCGTCATCAGGTTCAAGATGACGGATTTGGTGCAGCTGGTCGTCGCCACGACCGACGCAGCTGATGGAAGTCTTACGAACGAACCGCCCGAGAGCGTACGGCCCACGGTCTCTGTCTGTAGTCTCCCCACTACTAACAGTGTGAGGGGAAGACGATGGGACTGACAAAGCCACAAGGTCCGGGCTGGTGGCAGGCCGAGGACAAGACCTGGTACCCACCTGAGGCGCACCCCCGCTGGCAGGCCCCGCCGCCCCGTCTCGCCCGCACTGTTCCCGGCAAGGTTGCGGCCGCGGAGAACTGGCCGGACCAGCAATACGGCTACGTCCCGTCCCGGGCGCAAGCACCCGAATTGCCGTCCCGCCGCAACTCGATCGCGGCGACGAATGCCTGGCAGGCCGCCATCTCGAAAGCACGGCGGCGGCGCAGGGCCCAGCTGTCGGTGGGTGCCGTCGTCTTCGTGTTGATCATCGCAACGCTCGTCGGCCGGCTCCTGGGCGCCTGAGCTCTCACCGTCTGGCGCTCGCGGTATCACGCCTCAGGGGGCGGGGTAGGGGCAGGCCGTGCTCACTGTCAAGCGCCACCCCGCGCTCGGCCAGATCCTCGACGCCCATACGCACCTGTCCGGTTCCGAGAATGGTGAGAGCGCCGAGGGCATTGTCGACACCCTGGACGAGGTTGGCATCCAGAAGGCCTTCGTCTTTGCGCCGTTGCTGGACACACACAGCTGGCAGTTGACCGACGACAGCATCGAGCACATACGCAACCACAACGACTATTGCGCGCACGTGTGCAGCCGCTATCCCGACCGACTCTTCGGGTTCTGTGTCGTCAATCCTGCTCCCAAGTTGGCCGGCGGATCTTTGCAGGCCGCGGTCGACTTGATGGTCGATGAGCTCCGGCGTTGTTATGTAGACCTCGGACTTCGGGGAGTCAAGATGGTCCCCGCCGGCTGGTATCCGCACGACCCGGCACTCTTTACGCTCTATTCCGCCATCGCTGAGCTCGGCATGTACGCGGTCTTCCACTCGGGCATCTTCCTTGATGCCAAAGAAGGCAATTTCTGCCGCCCCGCGATGTTCGAGCAGGTGCACCAGGTCGGCGGCATGCGCGCCCAGCTGGCGCACCTCGGCTGGCCATGGGTCGACGAGACGCTGGCCGTTCTGCTGCAAGAGCAGATGATCCACGGACCCGATGCGGCCAAATGGCAGTTGCATGCCGATGTCTCGTTCGGCCCTCAAGAGGACTGGCAGCTCGACACCTGGTACAAGGCATTGACCAGCCTGCCTCCGGGTGTGTTGGCGTACGGCAGCGACGGCTTCTGGCCGACGGACGCCGATCAATATCTCCAACGCCACCTGTTGCCTCAATTGGGCCTGTTCGAGACGGCTGCAACCAATGGGCATGTCGCTCCGGAGGGATCCCCGGAGCGCGCTGAGCTCCGCCAGCGGATCTTCGGTTTGAACGCCTGGGATCATTGGTCAAGCGTCGTGCGGGAACCCCAGCGGCCACGGGCGATGGACACCCCGCCGTCCACGCCGGCCGCGGTTGCACAGCACGGCGCGGTCCACTGATGCGCATCCTGCATGTTGCCGATTCGTTCGACATCGGTGGCGCCGAACGGGTGCTGATCAGTGACGCCATCGGACTTCGGGCAATGGGCCACGACGTGACCGTCGCGTGTTCCTCCGGCGGCCAGCTGCAAGCGGTGGCTGTCGCCGGCGGAGTCGACACGCTGGTCTGCCAGGCCGGCGAGGTCAAGCGTCGGGTCTCGAACGCCTTCGCCGAGGCTCTGAGCAGGATGAGCGACGCGCCCTTCGACATTGTCCACTCACATATGTTCGCCAGCCACGTGGCGGCACACCGGGTTCCCGGATTGGGCCGCTCCAGGGTGCTGACAGAACACAGCGAGGGCACTTGGCGAAGTCAGACGGACCTGCAGGAAAGCCGGCTTTTCTTCAATGGTGCATCGGCGATCATCGCGGTATCACGACAGATCGCTGACCGGCTGACGCGGTTGGACGCCGTACCGCGGAACCAGGTCACGACCATGAGCAACACCATCCCGCTTCTGCCGAGTCAGCCCGCCGGTTCTCCCCCACTGACCCGTACCGGCCCGACCATCGGCGTCGTCGCCCGACTTCACCCGGAGAAGGGCGTGCGGGCCTTCGTGGACGCCGCCGCGGCCATGTCGCGTGCGTTTCCCTGCGCGCGCTTCGTCGTCGCCGGTGACGGACCCGAAAGGAACGAACTGGAACGCCGGGTCGCGCAATGCGGAATGCAGAGCCGGATCTCGTTCCTGGGTTTCGTGCCCGACGGCCACAGCCTGATCCGTCAGTTCGACATCTTGGTCGTGCCGTCGATCACCGAAGGCACCCCGCTGGTCGTTCTCGAAGCTATGGCGAGTGGTGTGGCGATTGTGGCCACGCGGGCGGGCGGCATACCCGAGCAAGTCCGCCATGGGTGCGAAGCTCTGCTCGTGGAAGCCGGCGACGTTCCGGCAATTGCCCGAGCTTGCACGCGCCTGCTCGCCGACGAGACGCTCCGTTCTCGTCTCATCTTCGCTGCCCGACTGCGGATGCGGCGGGAATTCAATGGCGCGCACCGGCTCCATCGACTCGATCAGCTGTATCGCCGGGTGCTGATTAGCGGGTCATTGACGGGAGTCGCCGCATCGTGATCGATGTGCGACCCGCCAGGCCAGAGGAGGTACCGGAGATACTGGACCTGCTCAGCCACTACGAGGTCGCTACGGGATACTTCGAACCTTGGTATCTCGAAGACCCTGAGTATCGCAGCGAGGATTCGTGGATCGTCCGCGAGCACGGGAACCTCGTGGGGCACCTTCGGGTGTTTCCGAGGCGGTTGCACCTGGCCGGCGGTGCCGACATGCCCGTGGCGGGCATCGGGAATGTGATCACCCATCCCGACCATCGCGGCCGAGGACATGCGGCGACACTCTTGCAAGTCTCCCTTGCTGAGGCGAAGCGAGAAGGTTATGCCTTCTCCCTGCTCTGGACCCATGTTCCGCAGGTATACGAGCGGCACGGCTTCGGAGCGTCGTCGCAGCTCGTGCTCGAGCTCGACCCGTCGACCTCGACCTCCTCCGACTCGTTGTCGAGACAAGGCGGCCAAGAGCGATATCAGCTCGCCTCGTTCGGCGAGCAAGACCTCCCGGAGCTGAGTGCCCTGTACGACGTTGCGAATCATGGCCGGGCGGCCACGACGGTTCGGACGACGGCCTATTGGCGAGGGCTTCTGGCCCGGACGCCGCCCGACACGCTTTGGTTGCTGGCCCGTACACCGCGAGGCTCGCTGGCGGGACACCTCCGGGCGATCGTCGGGCCGGGCGGGGACGTGATCATCGAAGAGCTCAGCTGCCTCCCTCAGGACGGCGACGCCGCCAGATTTCTCCTGGCCGCAGCAGCCGGCTCCCGATCGAAGCGCGCAAGGCTCGTCGCACCGCCCTCCTATGAGGCGCTGTTCGGGGACCAGGTGCTGGGAAAGAGCCGAGCAGCCGGTTTGATGGGGCGGCCGTTGCATCTCGGCGCCTTCGCCGAGGCTCTGGGCTTACTCCTGTCGGATCAGCTGGCGGGCGCCGGGCTGGATGCATTTCGTGTCCGCCTGCTCGAGGCGGATCCCGCAGACAGTGACATCCTCGTCAATCCTGACGGAGCACATCTCGTCCCGACCGACACTTCTCCGCCAGCCGCTTCGTTGGACGCAGGCCAGCTCACGAGTCTGCTGTTCGGTGGCGAGCCTGAGAAGAGACGGGACACGTCGGTGGATGTGCCGGCGACGGAGCCGATTACGGCGACCGCGGAACGGCTGTTCCCCGCCGACGACCCGGTCCTCTGGCCTGCGGATGCCTTCTGAGCGGCATCTCGCGTCGTCTGCATGTCCAACACGTTCGAGGCGGACATCACGCGGGACCGATGAGGATCAGGTAAAGCACGGTTTGATCCGGCGGGAGTGCCAGCGCGAGCGAGGCCCGGTGAGGATCCAGTCCGCCGATCGGCACGGCCGTCAACCCCAAAGACGTCGCTTCGAGCAAGAGGTTCTGCGCGGCGTGGCCCGCCTCCTGGCCGACGAAGACGTCGCCTCGCGGGCCGTACTTCCTGCGGCTTCGATCGGGCGCGGCGGCCACGACGACCAGATTCGGGACGTTCCGGATGACTGACTGCCCGAAGGCGGCGGCTTCGAGTGGGGGCCGGAGATCGGGCGAGGGGCGGCTCTCCACCCGGTGACCCTCGGGCAGGTAGTGCATGACCTCCGTCGGCGTCACGACGTAGAGCTCCAGCGGGTACAGAGCGCCGGCGGACGGCACGGAACGCTTGCCGGCGGGGCCGGTGATGCCCTGACCGGCCCAGAGCAATTGGCCGAGCGTGGCGAGCGACAGCGGCTCGGACCGGGCCGGTGGGGTAGAGCGCCGCTCGGCGATGGCCTGCTCCACAGACAGTGGCCCTGTCGCCGACGGAAGGGGTAGCGCAACCGGAGCGCCGTAACGGCTGGTCGCAGCCCGTGCCCAGGACGGCGCCTCGCTGATGCAGCCCGCCGCCAGCAGCACAACGAGGGTCAGACGGACCAGACCGTCACGGCCCAGCATGGGTCTCCTCCCGTGGCGCGGCCTGGTCCGCCAGGAGAATCGCCGTCCGGCCGAGGGCGATCAGCAGGATGGCCGGCAGGACCAGCAGCAGCCCGGCCAGCACGACGACCGGCCGGCCCACATAGAGGAACAGCGTCGACTCGGGGTCCGCCACGAGTAGCGCGAGACCGATCAGCCCACCGACGGTCAACAACGAGCCCAGGATGGTCAAGCCCCGGCCCAGATTTCTGAGCCGCCCCACGGTGCGTCGCGCAGCCGGTCCCGCCTGCCCCCCGAGACGTCGCCCCAGGACCTCGCCGGCCGCGACGAGCAGAACCGCTCCCCCTGCCAGTCCCGCCGCGCCGAACACCCGGGCGTTGACAGCTCCCGGGCAGCGCACGGTGCGCAGCGGAGCCCGGCCGATCTGGGCCGGATCGGCCAGGTCGGCGGACCACCACTCGGACCAACCTGCGGTGCCGGACAGCGCGTTCCAGGCCGATCCGCAGGACAGCGCCGAGCCGCCTTGCTCCACCTCTACCTGCACCTGCAGGGCGAGCACGACGGCGGCCGCCAGCAGCATGACGAAGCCGGCGGCTCTGCCCACCAGCTGCCAGGGAAAGATCAAGGGCTTTGAAGTCGTCGTCCGACAAGCGTCCCCGATTGCGGCCCGCTCGGCCAGAAGATGTGGGCGATACCCTCCTGGCGGCGCGATCGCGCCGACTACCGGAAGCTCGGGGCTATGTCCTCGGCGAAGCGTCGGATGACCTCCAGGCGACCCTCCAGCCCGCCTCGGGCGAAGAGGAACAGCGTCAGGTGCTGGACGCCCACGTCGGCAAATGCGCCCAGCTGCTCGATGATCCGCGCACTGCTGCCCGACAGCACGTCCTCTCGCTCGGATCGGGAGTCGAACAACAAGCTGAGCGCCGTCGTGAGCTGGACGGTGCCGGGATCGCGGCCGATCGTCTCGCAGGCCCGGCGCACCCCATCCCGCTCGGCGGCCAACGCGGTCGGCGTCATACGAGGCGAGTGGAATGCGTCGCCGAAACGAGCAGTGCGCCGAAAGGCCGCCTCGCTGTGGCCGCCCACCCATACCGGGATGCGACCGTTCGACGGTTTGGGTGAGAAACCAATGGGGCCGAAGCGGGTGAAGGGGCCGTCGAAGCTGGGCTTGTCCTCGCGCCACAAGGTCTCGAAGATCTCGAGCATCTCATCCGCCCGCCGGCCTCTCTGATCCCACGGCCGCTCGAGCACCTCGAACTCCTCGCGCATCCAGCCGACCCCAACCCCGAGGATCGTCCGCCCACCCGAGAGGTGATCGAGCGTCGACAGTGCCTTGGCCTGCTGCGGCGCCGGCCGGTAGCCCAACACCAGCACGGTCGTTCCCAACCGCACCCGCTTGGTCACGGCGGCGACGAACGTCAGCGAGCTGATGCAGTCGAGCCAAGGCGTGCCCGCCGGCATGAAGGAGGAATTGTCCTCGGCGTAGGGATAGCGGGAGGTGAGCGTGGCCGGGTCGGGCCAGGCGATGTGATCACTGGACCAGACCGAGTCGTAGCCCAACTCCTCCGCCAGCGTCGCCGTGCGGATCAGTCCCTCCGCGGACGCGAGCTTCCCGAAGTCGGGCAACTTCACTCCGAAGTCCATGGCCGCCCCTTCTTCCTGCGGCGAATCAGGAGTGGTCAGCCGGGCGGAGCAATTGTCTGGTCATCCTCGCCGCGGCCGATGGTGCCACTCTCCTCAAACCTGCGCTCGGTACCGCCTCCCTCCTCACCTTCCAGCCGCTCCTTCTGTCGCCGGATGCGCTCCTCGAGCTCATCCAGCTCTGAACGGTCAGGAGTGTCAGCACCGTCGGGCATATCGGCTCCCCTCAGGCATCGTTCGCTGGCGATAGCTAGGTAGGAGCGTTGTACCCTCCGAGGCGAAGCCACAATCGCCACCCAGTCGCCGTGAGCCTTACGCGCTGAAGGCAGTCCGAACGGCGAACAGTGGCTGCGGCCGCGTCAGCGCAACTCGCCGGTGCGACTCAGATGCTCGGCAATCTCGAACAGCTTGACATTCAGGTGCTGTGAGCGCTCCCGCAACACGTCGAAAGCTCGCTCCGCGGTGATCCTCTGCCGCTCCATCAGGATGCCCTTCGCCTGGCCGATGACATCTCGGCTCTGTATCGCCAACTGCAGGTGGTAGACCTCTCGCAGCAACTCGGACTGCGTCCGGGCGACTCTGGCGCGCTCTCGCATGACCCGGGCTTCGGCCTGCGCCGCCGCGGCGCGGAACATCAACTGATCGTCGTCGATCTCCCCGTCAGAAGGCCAGAACCGAGAACCCGGTTCGCCTATCGGCGTCAGCTCCCCTGAGTCGCCGGTGCACGGCTGTATCGTCTTCCGCCGAGGCTTCCGCGCGCTCGCTCGACATACCGGCAAACATACCTGTCAATACACGTGCAGTGCAGGCGGATGCCAGGCGTCGGTCACCTATGAGCATTGGTCAACATGGCGGGGACCGCAGTATCTCCTTCACGTACGAAGCCCGCATCGCCCTGCCGCGCCTGGCGTTCATTGCCGTGAATGGCCCAGGCACGCGAAGGGCGCCATTGCCATCAAACTCCTCACCCCATATCGCCGGTTCCTCCGCCCCCAAGGGTCAGCAACCGTCTGAGGACCTCGATGCTGCGGTTCATCTCGTCCAGGCCGACACGGAATCGTGCCGCGCTGGACCGGCGTCCTCCGGCCGCGGCTCGATCGGCCAGCATCTGACTCAACGACGCTCGATCCTCGAGGGTTCGCAAGGCCATCCAGAGCGCGGTGTCCACCTCGTCGCCCTGCTGCTCGAGAAGGCTCTCGGCTGTCCAGGCATGCCCGACGCGACAGCTGAAGCGGAAGACCGGTTCGTCGTCGACCTGCCAGAGGACGCCGCTGCAATCCGGGCACGGCCATTCCGATGGGACACCGACATGAGCGGCCTG
>JAXDQG010000797.1:0-9434 GCA_034667945.1 Acidimicrobiia bacterium
GGCGGCCTCGGCCACGCGGGCGACGTCGTCGCGCGAGAGCCGCTTCACGCCGCAGGCAGAGCCAGCGGCCCGGGCACAGGAGCGTCTGCGGGGCGCAGCGGCCTGGGTCGGTCGAGGCCCGGGCAGCGAGAATGACTCCAGCGCTGCACCGCCCGGTCCGGCCGAGCCCGAGCGGCCGCCAGTGGACGTGAGCTCGGTGAGCATGTCCCTGACCGAGCTGGCCGGGGCTTGCGGGCTCGAGGTCGATGCGGTGCGCGAGCTCGAGCGGTTCGGGCTGATCTGTGGCCAACGGATCGGCTCCGATGTGGTGTACGGCGACGACGCGCTTCTCGCCGCCCAATTGGCGGCGCGCTTTCGCCGCCACGGCATAGAGGCACGGCACCTCCGGCAGTACCGGATGTCCGCGGACAAGGAGATGGCCCTGTTCGAGCAGGTCGTAGCGCCGCTCCTCAGGGCCCGCGAGCCCGGGGCGGGCAGCCGTGCGATAGAGACGTTGGGCCAACTCGGTGAGCTCGGAGACGCGCTCCGCAAGGTGCTGGTGAAGCGGGCGATGCGTGAGTATCTCGGCGGCGAGTGATGCAGCCCGCGGGCGACTTCGGTAGCCCGCTCGAAAGGGTCGGAATTCCTCTCGGAGGTTCCTCTGCAGGGGTCGTGGCCGCAACGATTGCGGGGTAGGTTCAGGTCGATGGTCGAAGTGGAGCTAGTCACCGTCAGGGTGGAGATGCCAGCCAACACCTCGGTCGTGCTACTGCGGGAGCGGAGTGGCTCCCGCCGCCTGCTGCCCATACTCATCGGCAGCTCTGAGGCGACGGCAATCGCCTATGCGCTGGACGGGGTCGAGACTCCGCGCCCCATGACACACGATCTCATGCGCAACATGCTCGATGAGCTGGGCGTCTCCGTCGATCAGGTCGTGGTGACGGAGCTGCGTGACCGCACGTTCTACGCCGAGCTCCGGCTGCGCTCCGCCGCTGGCGAGCACACCGTCTCGAGCCGGCCGTCCGACGCCATTGCCCTGGCGGCCCGCACCGGCACCCCCATCTACGTGAACGAGGCGGTGTTGGCCGAGGCCGCGTACAAGGAAGAGGACGGCGGCGAGTCCAAAGGCGAGGCCGACGAGATGGTCGAGCAGTTCCGCCAGTTCATCGAGAACGTGAATCCGGAAGATTTCGTCTGACGATTACCGAACACTGCCAGATTTCTCGATAGTTCTGGCTTTTGGGTTGCCGTCCTTCATGCACCGTGATGGTCGGTCTGTTTTCTTATTTGGCCAGTTCGAGTTCAATAAAAGGACTTCGCGCAGCGGGAGAAGGTGGGGCGCTGTGGGGAGACCACAGCGACGTTCGGGCGCCGACGACGTTGACGAGCCGGTGACGGGCGCCGTAGCCTGCGGCGTGATCACACGCCGGTAATTCCGGTGATGTCATCCTGAGGGAGGCCGTCGGCCGTGGGCGATGTGGATGAGGGTTACAGCGGGCGTCGGGCCGCGGAGATCGTGGGCATCACGTATCGGCAGCTGGACTATTGGGCCCGTACCGACCTCATCCGCCCGAGCCTGGTGGACGCAGCCGGCAGCGGTTCGAGGCGGCGCTACTCCTACCGCGACCTGCTGGAGCTGAAGGTGGTCAAGAACCTGCTCGATGCCGGCATCAAGCTCGAATCGGTGCGGGACGCCTTCGCCTACCTGCGCAACCACCTCGGCGAAGACGTGTCCGCCGTCAATCTGGTCATCAGCGGCCGCAAGTCGGTGCTGGTACGCAGCGGCGAAGAGCTCGTCGACCTGCTCCGTCAGGGACAGGGTGTGCTCAACGTCCTGCCGCTCGCCGGGGTGAAGGACGAGGTCGACGCGGCCATCTACCAGCTTCCGGCCGAGCGATCAGCCGCCGGGTCCGGGGGCGAACCGGTGCGCACCCGCCCGGCCCATGTGGCTCCCGCCTCCGCAGCTTCGGCGCTCAACTGACTCCGGGGTAACGCGCCCTGCGCTTGGCCGTGGCGCTCCAGCACCCCGTCCGCCGCCAGTAGGAACCGCAGCCCGGCCCCTTGGCGGCCGAGTCCGGCGCGCTCACACCTCGAGCTGTTCGTCCCCGTCGAGGTGCTTGCGAAGGATCACCCTGGTCCCTTCCGCGGCCCGAGTGATGGCCACGTGGTCCATGAGCCGGTGCATGATGGCGATTCCGCGCCCCCGGTAGGGATCCGAGCTGCCTTCGCGCCATCGGCCGGGATCGCTCACGACGAACGTGAGCATCCCCGGCGGCACGTGCTCGGCCTCCACCGTGACCACCCCGTCGTCGCCGAGACCAGCGTGCTCGATGGCGTTGGTGGCCGCCTCGATCACCGCCACCAAGATGTCGCTGATGTCGTCGGGTCCGGCGCCGAGCTGGGCGAGGAAGTCGCGCAGACCTGTCCGCAGCGGCGCCAGCGCGCTGGGGCGGGCGGGCACGGGGAATGACTCCCGCATCGTGGCTGGTCGGGTCGAGGCGCACACAATGGCCGCGTCATCCCGTTGCCGGTAGTCACCGAGCAGCCGTTCGATCAGGTGGTCGCAGATCTCGGCGAAGTCGATGGAGCCCGCCTCGGCCAGCGCCTCGGCCAGCCGGTTCAGCCCGACACTGATCGACTCGTTGCGCCGCTCGATGAGGCCATCGGTGTAAAGGACCACGAGCGACGGGCCCGCCATGGCCACCCGGCCCTCCCGGCGGGTTCTCCCGGTCGTACCCAGAGGGGCGCCTCGCGGCTCGGCCAGCTGGATGACGGTGCCGTCCTGTCGGCGGACCATCGGGGGCGGGTGTCCGGCAAGCGAGAAGCGGATCTCACCCCTGATCGGGTCGAGCAGCACGCACGCCACCGTGGCGAAGCGGGCCTGCTCGTTGTTGGCCACGAAGCGGTCGAGTGCGGTGAGGAGCCCGGCAGGGCTGTGCGAGCTGGCCAGGGCCTGGGCAGCCGAGCGGAGCTGGCCCATCGCCACCGCCGCCTGCAGCCCGTGACCAACCACGTCGCCCACGATCAGCATCACGCGGTGATCGTCGAGGTGCACGGCGTCGTAGAAGTCGCCGCCCACCTCCAGCGCGGAGACCGCAGGCAGGTATCGGACGGTGACTGACGTGGAGTCCGTGGGGAGCAGGTCGGTGGTCAGCAGGCTCTGCTGCAGCGTTACGGCCACGTCGTGCTCGGCCTCTTGCCGGCCGGCCCGGGCCAGGGCGTCGGCCGCTTGCGAGATGAACCCGCCGACGACCAGGCGGTCTTCATCCTGGAACGCCCGAGGCTCCGAGAAGGCCAGTCCCAGCGCACCGAGGACCTCGCCCCCGCTGCGGAGTGGCAGGGCCGCCCAGGCGTGGCCCGGCCCCAGCAGGTCCTCGCTGGCTCCGGGATATCGTTTGAGCAGCTCGTCCCGGGAGTCCAGATAGACCGGCAGGCCTCGCCGGATGGCATCGCCGATGGGGCTCAGCACATCAAGCGCATGACGCTGTCCGGGAGCGAGGATCGTGTCTCCGTAGCCGCTCGACGCCAGCAGGAGGAGTCGGTCGGGCTCGGCCGGGTCGATGACGGCGACCGCACCGGCGAGCGCCCCGAGGGCGGGGAGGCCGAGATCGACCAGCGCTTCTCCAACCTCGCTGCGGGACGAGGCCGCGGCTACGGCGGCCAGAGCTGTCTGGAGCTGCTGGGCCCGTTGGCGAGCGGCATGCTCGGCCTCGAAGAGACGGGCCCGCTCGGCGTCGATCCGCCGCCGTTCGGTGACGTCGTGAACGATCAGGCCGGCTCCGAGCAGGGTGCCGTCGGACGTCTCGACGGGATAGAGGCTGGCCAGCCACGCGGGCGTCTCGCCACCCGGCCCGGCGTCGCGGGAGGAGTCTCCCGCGAGCTCGATGTCGAGGCACGGCGTGCGGCTGTGGAGCACATCCTCCAGCAGCGGGACCAGGGTGGGACCGGATTGCTTCAGCACCTCTCCGATGAGGCGACCGGCATGGTCCTCGGTGGAGACGCCGTCGAGGTCGGCCATGTCCTGATTGACCCGTTGGAACCGCAGTCCCGTGTCGAGAAACGCCAGCCCGATCGGAGCGCGGTCCACCAGTGTGGAGAGCAGCGCACCCAGCTCGGCCGCACGATCACGGTCGGCCGATGCCCTGGTCACGTCGACCAGGGTGGCGATCGATCCCCGCGAGCGCCCCTGGTCGTCCCGAATGGGTGCCCGGCTGAGCGCCACCCGCACCGGCGTCCCGTTCCGATGCATCCGGATGGTCTCGATGGGGGACACTTCGCGCCCCTCGGCCAGGGTGCTGAGAGCCTGGCGGTACTCCTTCTCGGCGCTGTAAGGGACGAACGGGGGCGGCTTGCCGATCACCTCGTTGGCCTGCCATCCGAACATGCGCTCGGCGCTGGCATTCCAGGCCTGCACCAGGCCCTCACCGTCGATCGTGACGATGCCAGCCGAGGACGAGGAGAACAGCGCGTGCCACTGCTCCAGGGCCTCGCTGCGCTCCGCCAGGCTGAGCTGGAGGTCCTCGGCACGGCGCCGAAGGTCACGCACCTCGGAGCGGATGCGCAAAAGGGCGCCCAGCACCGCGGTGAGCTCGGAGGGATCGACCGGTCGGACGAGGCAGGCGTCCGCGCCGGCCAGGATCAACTGGGCCCGGAGGGCGGCGCCTGCTGGGCCCGCCAGGCTGGCGTCAAGCACCACCAGCAGGGGAAGCGCGGCGGTCGCAGGGTCGCTGCGCAGCGCCTGGCACGCGGCCTGACCAGCGGCGACACCTTCGTCGACGTCGAGATCGACCAGCACTCCCACTGGGGCGGCACCCCGCCCCGCCTCGGGGGAGCCAGCGTCCAAGACGGCAGGAAATCCCAACTCGGAAAGCATGTCGGCCAGGTCGGCCCGACGCTGTGCGTTCGCTCCCAGCACCAGGACGCTGGCCGAGGCCGCGCTGGTGACCGTCACGACGTCTGATCTCTCGACGCCGTGGCCCGCTTGGCGGCGTGCTCGACCGGCGCCGTCGGCTCGCGCCGGCGCCCTGTCGTTGCTCGAGCCGCGCCCCGGTGCGGACTGACTCTCACCCGAACCTCTCCTGTCGAACGGTCTTCACCGAGCGCGTTGACCCTAGCGCCAAGCCGAGCCAAGACCCTGACACCGTGGAGACCGGCGGGTCGGCCAAGTTACCGCGATACGCCGATGTCCCCGATCGCCACGCGGTTTCGCCCGTCGCTCTTCGCCGAATAGAGCGCGGCATCTGCGGCGTCGAGCGTGGAGGCCGGTCCCTGCACCGGCGAGTGGATGGCCACGCCGATGGAGATCGTCGTCTTCTGGCCCGCCCGACGCCAGCCTTCGAGCAGCCGCTGGGCCGCCTGCTCGGCCTCCGCGCCGGCACCCCGCACCAGCACCAGGAACTCGTCGCCGCCGTAACGGGCCACGTCGTCAGAGCTGCGGACACAGGTCTGCAGGTAGCCACCGAGAGCCTGCAGCAAGTCGTCCCCCGCCCGGTGGCCCCAGGTGTCGTTGACCGTCTTGAAATGGTCCAGATCGACCAGGAGCAGCGCATCGTTCCCGCGGAGGCTTTGCAGGAGCACCTCGCCGTGCCGCCGGTTGCCGGTGCCGGTCAGGTCGTCCCGGTGGGCTGCGCGGTCGAGCTGACGGATGACATTGAATTGCTCGAGCGCCGTGCCGACCTGGCTGGCGAAGAGGCGGGCCAGGTTGGCCGTGTAGTCATCGGCCTCGTCGGTGCTGCCGAGCCGCAGGGTGCCGACCACCTGGGACACACCGAGGATCGGCACCCGGAGTGCCGTATCGATCTCGTCGACACCGGCCACGGCCGACAACCGCCCATCGTCGGGATCGGTCAACTCGACGCGGACGGGGGCGCCGTCGAACAGCTCGGCTGCTGCCGCGGCGACCAGGTCGGCTGCTTCCTTGGCCGTCGCCAGCCCGGGTAATTGGCCGGTGAGGCGGGCAAGTTGGTCGAGGTGGTGGGCGCGTCGCTCTTCGCGCTCGGCGAGTACCTGGACCCGATTCACCAGCCAGGCGCACGTCTCACCGACGACGACGCCGGCGGGCAGGATGATCAGGACCGAGGACACGGGCAGGGCCGGCTCTCGGCTGCGCATGAGGATGTAGGCCAAGGTTGCGCCGCCACAGAGGGCGAAAGGGAGAACGGTCGTCCGCGGCTGGGTGAAGCCCACCCAAGCCAGCACCATGACCAGGTACGCCGGGTAGACGGCTGCTGATTGCCGGCTGGAGCTGTAGTGACTGAGCTCTTCCACCAGCACTAAGAGCACCAAGGCGGCCACGGGTAGCGCGAGGCCGAGCGGTCGAGGAAGGGAGAGCCACGGCACCGCAAACGCCGCGGCGGCCAACCCGGCGGCCACGAGAGTGATGAGCCACAGCCGTCCGGCATCGAATGCGGACGAACCCGGGCTATCGGCTGTGGTCGCGGCCAGCGCCAAGCTGGCTGCACCTACGAGAAGGAAGAAGCATCCAGCTAATCGGGCAGGCAGCAGACTTCCTTTGGTGCCCGTCATTACCGTCCTAGAACCGCCGCCTGCGCCGCGCTCGTGCGAGAGTCTAACTTCATCCGGTAACCCGTCAGCCCAGGAGCCGGCTAACTGCGGGCGAGATGGCGACGCGGCCGCGGAGCACGTAGTCGGTGTGGTTTCGTTCGATCCGGTCGAGGTCGTAACGGTAGTTGACCATTACCCCGAGGGATTGGCGGACACCCTCCTGCGAGGGGTTGGCGAGCCAGTTCACCCTTTCGACGCGCGCTCCGTTGGTGAGGTGAAAGTTGCCAACCCGGTCGACCACGCGCTGGTCTTCGCCGATCGAGGTGAGGTAGCGGGCGGCCAGCCGGACGATCGCCGGCCTGGCGGTGGACGCGGTCGCCGGATCGTCCAGCCACGAGTTGTCGTCGAGCAACCGGGCCAACCCGCCGGACGCTGTCCCCGACGCGCTGAGACCGCTTCGGTGTCCGCCGTTGCTGTTCTGCGGCGTCGGTGGGATGGCCGACAGCGAGGCCAGCGAGGTCCGTTGCTCGCCGTCGAGCAGCCCCAGCAGCTGCACCGGCGAGTGCTGCAGCTCATCGGTGAGCCACACCCGAAATCCTGGGATGGGCGACAGCGTGGCGAAATGCTTGACACCCGGCAACTCACGAGCAAGGTCGGTCACCACCTGCTTGATGAGGAAGTCGCCCAGGCTGACGCCAGTGAGTCCGTCCTGGCAGGACGAGATCGAATAGAAGATGGCGCTGTCTGCGTCGTCATCGACGGTGATCGGCGTCTCGAGGTCGAGCAGCGGCCCGATTCGGTGGGCGAACCCCGTTGACAGCGCCACCTCGACGAAGATCAGCGGTTCGTCCGGCATGCCGGGATGGATGAAGGCGTAGCAGCGCCGATCCTCCCGCAGGCGGTTCTTGAGATCGGCCCACGAGGTGATGGCGTGGACGGCCTCGTAGCGAATGAGCTTTTCGAGCAGGGCGGCCGGTGATTGCCAGGTGATGCGGTGCAGCTGCAGCAGCCCCACGTCGAACAGCGCCTTCAGCACCGCCCGGAGATCGTTGTCGAAGCGCTGGAGCAACGCCTGCTCGAAGCCCTCGGCGACCACGCCACGCCGGGCCGCCGCCAGCGCTGCCAGCAGGTCGGCGCGGAGGTCGACCGTGAACTTGACCCCGTGGTCGAGCCCACAGAACAAGCGAAAGAGCCGATCCCAGGCCGGGGTGGCCGCCTCGCGAAGGGCGGAGGCCGCCTTCGCCACAGCCGGATCGGCGCGTCGCAGGAGCAGCGCATTGTCGTCTTGGGACGTTGGGCCGTCCGTAGAGGCGGGTCTTCCGGCCTCGCTGACGGCCACCGCCGTGTGGAAGGCGTCGGCGGCCAACTCCACCCGGCTGGGGTCGATGGCCGAACCGGTGGCCACGAGCTGGAAGAACCGAGCCCGTCCCTCCTCGTCCAGCCCCAGATAGAGGGCTGCGATCTCGGCAGCACGGGCTCGGGCGATCACCTCACCGAGATGCGGCTCGAGACAGGCGTGGAGCAGCTGGACGAGACGCCTCTGCTCCTTGACGGGAAGGTGGGCCGCCGGCTCGTGACGCCGCAGGCGACCGGCGTTGGTCAGGCCCAACGCACGGTCCCGCACCTGCCGCAGGGCCTCCTCGATGGGTCGGGCCCGGCGGAGGCTCATGCCCGGCGCCCGGAGGCCGGTGCTCGTCGCGGCCGGCTGCGGAGGTGCGCGGCCCTGTGGCCCATGCTTGGGCGGGCGCCGGTCTCCGGAGTGGCGCGCCCGGCCAGGCGTGGGGCTTGGACCATCGGGGTCAAGCTATCGGGTGGGAGGGACGGGTTGGCACACCCGCTCCGGACCGTTTCGGCGGCGGTGAAGGCCGCTCAGCCGAGGTTGGCTGGCACTGATAGCGGGTCGCCGCAGTGTGGGCAGTAGCCCGTGCGGCTCACCTGCTTGGCGCTCACGAGTAGGAAGCACGAGGGGCAGGGGAACTCGCCCTCGCGCTTCTGCGGGAGGTCACCCTCCTCGGAGGAGACGGCGACCGCCTCTTCCTCTTCCTCGTCATCGCCTTCGTCGTAGGCCTCGAGACGGTCTTTGAGGATGGTGTCCAAGTCGGCCTCGACATCGTCGGGGTCGAGCTCTTCCTCGTCCTCGTCTTCCTTGTCGTCCGTGGTAGAGCGCGCCCGTGGCCGAGGCTCAGGTGTCTCTTCCTCGTGCTCGTCGGGCTCGTCGATCGGCTCGACGAAGTCGTCATCGTCGCCGAGGGCGTCGTCGTCCAGATCTTCGAGGTCACCGACCAATTCCTCGTCGATGTCGTCATCGCCGAGTTCTGGTTCTTCGAAATCCTCGTCGACCTCTTCGGCCTCGTCGGACTCGTTCAGATCGATATCTTCGTCGTCAGTCATGGGAAGGAGGGACCCCGAGCCGGCAGAGAGTAGCGGGCATCCTAGAGGGTGCCAAGCCGCCTACAACGTCTCTCGGGCTCTAAATCTGCCCACGTTGAGCGTGTCTCCAGTCACACTTTAGCCAAGACGCTCCGGGGTGATCCGCTCACTGCCAGTCACGGTCGCCGGCGAGGCGCGGGAGCACGTCCAATGCCTGCTGGCGCAGCCAGTGATCGGCCAAGACCAGGCAAACCATGGCCTCCACCAGTGGAACCGCCCGAGGGAGCACGCAGGGGTCGTGTCGACCCTTGGCCACCAGCTCGGTGGCGGCCCCATCGCGGTCGACGGTGTTCTGGGCGGAGGAGATCGTTGCGGTCGGCTTGAACGCCACCCGCAGCAGCACGTCCTCGCCGTTGGAGATGCCCCCCTGCACGCCGCCGGAATGATTGGTCGCCGTGCGCGGTCGGCCACCGTTGCGACCCGGCCGATAGGCATCGTTGTGCGCGCGGCCGGTGAGGCGAGTTCCGGCGAAACCGCTGCCGATCTCGACCCCCTTGGCAGCAGGAAGGGACATCAGCGCG
>JAXDQG010000798.1:0-2552 GCA_034667945.1 Acidimicrobiia bacterium
CAAGGTCACTGAGCCCGCCTCGACGGAACCGGCCCCCATAGCGAGCAGCGAGATCCCCGTCGTGGTCACCGATGCGGAAGCCGAGGCAACGGCGGAGGCTCCTCGCGAGGCACAGCCCGCTGTCGACGAGACCTCGGCGACGCCCGATGGGGTTGGGGCGCCCGGCCAGGAGGAGGAGGATCCGACTACCGAGGCCGAGCCCAGCGAGCAAGCGCAGCCCGAGCCGATCCCTCTCTCGGCGGCCACCTCGGCCCGGACGGAGTCGGTCAGTCCGACGGCCGGGGATGCCACCGCCAGTGACGACATCCATCGCCTCACCGCCGAGCTGCAAGAGATCGAGTCGACCGGTGAGCCGCTCAGCCATGAAGCCATCACCGTCCGGCACCAGTTGGCCATCGCCAACAGCGACGCCGGCGACAACGCCAGCGCGGTGGCGCTGCTCACGACCGTGGTCGGCCAGTGCGAGCAGCTGCTCGGCGATTCGCACCTCGACACCCTGACTGCCCGAGCCAACCTGGCCAGCGCCCACGCCGAGCTGGGCAACGCGGACGAGGCCATCTCCTGCCAGGAACGGGTGGTTGCCGACTATGAGCGACTGCTCGGCGCCGACGATCCCCAAACGCTCGCCGCCCGCAACGCACTGGCCAACGACTACGCCACCGCCGGGCTGACCGAGTCCGCCCTCGTCACCCAGCAGCGGGTGGCTGCCGACTACGAACGCATCCTCGGCCGCAGCCATCCGCGCACGGTCACCGCGCAGCACAACCTGGCCAACAGCTTCGCCGAGCTGGGCAACCACGAGCTGGCCCTGGAGCTACGCCTCAAGGTCCTCAGCGAGCGCGAGCGAGACCTGGGCGTCGACCACCCCCAGACCCTTGGCGCCCGCAACAACCTGGCCAACAGCTACGCCGACCTCGGCCAGCACGACCGGGCCCTCGAGCTCCGCAGCGAAGTGCTCGAAGCCCGAGAACGGGTCCTCGGTCCGGACCATCCCCAGACGTTGGGGGCGCGCAACAACCTGGCCAACAGCTACGCCGACCTCGGCCAGCACGACCGGGCCCTCGAGCTACGTAGCGAAGTGCTCGAGGCGCGCGAGCGGGTCCTCGGTCCCAACCACCCTCACACGCTGACCGCTCGCAACAACCTGGCCAACAGCTACGCCGCCATGGGCCGCCACGAAGACGCCCTGGCACTGCGGGAGCAGGCGCTCGTCGATTGCGAGCGGGTGCTGGGCAGTGGGCATCCGCACACGATCACCGCCCGCAACAACCTGGCCAACACGTGGGCGGCGCTGGGCAACGAGGCCCGGGCACAGGAGGTCCGGACGTCATCCACCCGGCCCGGGGGCAGCGGCACGGTCCCGGCTGCGCCGGGCCAGCAGCGACAGCCCGGTCCATACAAGGAGCCCTCTGGCGGGGGCACGCGGGTATTGCCCGCAGCAGGCGCTGGGGCCCAGCGGCAGAGCGGACACCAGCGTGAGCTGGCTGAGAGCCGTAACGGCCACGTCAACCAGATGGCCACCGCGCCGATCAAGCCCCGACGCAAACGGCGGTTCTGGTTCTGGACCCGCTGATCGACGGCGCCGACGAACGCCGAACCAAGGCCGACCCGGTCGCCGGTAGCCCCTTACCTGCCGGTACCGTGAGGCCATGACCGCGGCCCCGCTGGTGCTGGCCGAACCCGTTCGAGGCTGGGTGGGAGCCCAAGTGCGCCGAATGCTGGTCGGCGAAGAAGCCCCAGCGCCGGTGCGCAAGGAGCCTCGCACCGATCAGGGGCTGTTCGGTCCGGACAGCGTCACCTGGCAGATCCATAGCAGCCTTTCGATGCTGATAGGCGGGCTGCGCGCGCTCATGCTGCAGACCCTGCACCCCTTGGCCATGGCCGGCGTGGCTGACCACTCCGACTATCGGCGCGACCCCTGGGGGCGCTTCCATCGCACGGCGGCCTACATCGGCACGACCACCTACGGAACAACGGCCGAGGCGGAAGCCATCATCGCTGCTGTCCGCCGCATCCACGAGCGGATCACCGGCACCACTCCGGAGGGTGTGCCTTACCAAGCGAGCGACCCCCACCTGCTCGCCTGGGTGCACCTGACGGAGGTGGACAGCTTCCTCCGGGCCTACCG
The DNA here is from genome assembly GCA_034667945.1 of Acidimicrobiia bacterium. Lineage (GTDB taxonomy): Bacteria > Actinomycetota > Acidimicrobiia > Acidimicrobiales > CAIXPF01 > JAXDQG01. The sequence continues at coordinate 2,129 of JAXDQG010000798.1, forward strand.
TCGCTACGGCGATCACAAGTTGTCGAGGTCCGATGCGGACCGCTACGTATCCGAGATGCGTGCGGTGGGCTGGCGCATCGGGGTGCAGGACCCGCCGGACAGCCTCCGCTCCCTCCGGATGCAACTGCAGGCCATGCGTCCCGAGATGCACGCCACGCCGCAGGCCCGTGAGACCGTCCGTTTCCTGCTCGCGCCGCCTGCGCCCTTGGCTGCCCGGCCCGGCTACCTGGTGGTGGCGGCGGGCGCGGTGAGCCTGCTTCCCGGGTTCGTGCGGCGAGAGCTCCGGCTTCCGGTCTTCCCGGGGGTCGAACCGATCCTGGTGCGACCGGCGACCAAGACCCTCCTCGAAGTGCTCGGGTGGGCCATCGGCCCGGGCACGCCGCCTCCAGCGGAGCGGTCCAGGAAGATGGAGGCATCGCGCACC
>JAXDQG010000799.1:0-3594 GCA_034667945.1 Acidimicrobiia bacterium
GCGGTCTCCATCGCCCGCGTCAGAGGTGACGTCACCACAACGTCGATGGGTCGCTCGTTGCCGGCCGCCAGCCGGGCCGCGAGCCGCTCGGCCTGCTCGACGCCCAGGGGCGACAGCCCACGGCAACTGCGTACGCCGGCCAGGCGACGCTGGACGGTCGCGACCGACTCGCCATGGCGAACGAGGAGCAGGCGGGTGATCAGCCGCTGGGCTTTGGCCGGGTCGGAAGACATGCGACCGCTCACGCTATCGGCGGCCGGGCGCCTGGCACGGAGGGCGTGGCGCCACCGCGTCTGCGTTGCGCCGGGCTCCCCGGATACATTCGCCCTCCATGCCGCCCTCACTGCGCTTCGGTGTCGTACACGACTTTCGTAGCCCTCCGGGCAGCGAAATCGGCCTGCCGGAGGTCTACGCGCAAGCCATGGAGCAGATCTCGCTGGTCGATCAGCTCGGCCTGGACCTGGTCTGGTTCACCGAGCACCACTTCCTCGACGACGGGCACCTGCCGAACTTCGTGCCGGTGGCCGGTGCCGTCGCCGCCCGGACCAGCCATGTCCGGATCTCCACCGATATATGCCTGCTGCCCTTCGCCCATCCCGTGCGGCTGGCCGAAGACCTCGCCGTCCTCGACAACCTGTCCGGTGGACGGATGGAGCTCGGCATCGGCATGGGCTATGCCTCCCACGAGTTCGCCGGCTTCGGCCTCCCTCGCTCGCGGCGGGTGTCACTGGTGGAGGAAGGCATCCAGATCCTGCGGCTGGCCTGGTCGGGGGAGCGCTTCAGCTTCAAGGGCAAGCGTTGGGACTTCGACGATCTGCTGGTGACCCCTCGCCCGGTCCAGCCGGGCGGCCCTCCGCTGTGGGTGGCCGGAATGACCGCGGCGAGCGCCGAGCGGGCGGCCCGGTTCGACACCCATCTGCTACCGCAAGGCGCCCGTGACGAGGTACTGGACCCTTGGCGGGCCCGGGTTGCCGAGCTGGGTCGCAACCCCGACGACTACCGCGTGGGCATCATCCGGTCGTGCTTCGTCACCGATGACCCCGATCGCGATTGGCTGCCCATCCGGACAGCGGAGCGCTATCGGGCCAGTGTCTACGCCCGCTTCTTCTCGGAGACACCAGACAAGCTGTCGTCGTTCGAGCGCGGCCGCGAAGCCATTCCCCAGGGTTGGATCGTCGGCGACGTCGACCACTGCGTGTCCGAGCTGACGTCGTTCATCAGGGAATACGGCATCACGGACGTGGTGACGTGGGGCGCGGCGCCCGGTCTGCCGCCGTCCGCCATGAACGCCTCACTCGAGCGCTTCGCCAAGGAAGTCGTCCCGCGCGTTCGAGCCGGCCTCAGCGCAGGCGTCTAATCGCTGACCATCACCGAGACCCGGCCCAGCGGGCCCAGGTCGGCCACGATGCCGTCCGTCGGCCGCACGAAGTGCACCCCGGTCAGCGAGCCGGTGGACACGATCGTGCCCTCGGTGAGAGGGATCTTCCGTTCGGCCAGGTTGCCGGCTAGCCAGGCCAGCATCTCGAAGGGATCGAACTCGGCCGAGCCGAGGTCCCCGGACGCGACAGCGTCGCCGTTCACCCGCACCACGGCCCGGACCCGGGCAAGGTCCGGCGCCTCGGCCATGGGGACCGGCTCGCCCAGCACCAGGTAGCCGGCCATGCCGTTGTCAGCTACCAACGAAGGGGCCTCGAGCGAGAAGGGGTCGTCGTAGCGGCCGCAAACCAGCTCGATGGTCGGCACAATGGCGTCGACGGCTCCTGAGATCGATTCGGCATCGAATGGCCCGTCAGCGGGAAGAACGTCGCGGCCGAGGCGTAGGCCGATCTCGCATTCGACCCCGGGCCGGGTGGCGAAGCGCTCCCAGCCGAGCACTGCCGGATACTCGAAGGCGTAGGGCGTCTGGTAGCGCCCGCTGAACGGCTCCGAGACGCCCAGTCGCTTCTGGATGCCGAGGCTGGAGGCTCCGATCTTCCATGCCGCCGTTGCCTCCCCCGTCAGCTCGGCCACGCGGTCCTGTACCGCGTAGGCCTCATCCAGCGTGCGAGGCCGCTCGGCATCGGGAAGCGTCGCAATCGTCTGACAGGCTTCGCGCAACGCCCACAACCGCCGAGCGGCGGCATCGATGTCGATCACCGTGAGCAGGCTAGGGGTTGCACCCGAAGGTGCGGTTACCTAGACCAAGTTGTCAACGAAACCCTCCAATTGGCGGAGGTTGCGGCACTCGAAGGTGCCGTTGCAATGCTGCCCGTACTCGCCGACGATGGAGTCACCCGTGTCCCAATAGCTCCGCGGTTCAGGATTGAGCCAGAAGACCGAGCGAGCCTTGCGACGTATCTCTTTGATGATCCATGCCTGCGAGGAGTGGTAGTTGTTCCGGGCATCACCGAGGATCATGACCGTCGTCTTCGGTCCGATCTCCTTGCCGTAGCGCTCCCAGAAGACCTCGAAGGCGTGGCCGTAGTCGCTGTGGCCGTCGACCCAGACAACATCGGCCTCGGTGTTCACCTTGTGGATCGCTTCGACGATGTCTTCGCAGTTCTCGAAATAACGAGTGACCTCGTCGAGACCGTCGATGAAGACGAACGCCCGTACCTTCGAGAATTGACTCGAGATGGCGTACACGAGATGCAGCGTGAATCGGGCGAATGCCGCCACCGACCCGGAGATGTCGGCAATCACCATGATCTCGGGCTTGTGCGGCCGCGGATTCTTGAACTTCGGCTCGGCAGGGACACCGCCGTAGGAGAGCGACGCTCGGATCGTGCGCCGGAAATCGAGCGGGCCCTTACGGCCATGGCGGCGCTTGCGCTGGAGCCGGGCAGCCAACTTGCGGGTGAGCGGGTAGATCGCCCGGCGAAGCTTGGCCATCTCGTCACGGCTGGCGTGCATGAAGTCGACGTCTTCGGGCAGCGGCTTGCGGAGCGTCTTCGCCATGGCCTCGACGCCGCGGTCGGCCACGAGCCGACGCCGGATCTCGGCCTCGATCTCCTTGCGAAGCTGCTCGGCGCGGGCGTCGTACTCGTCGCGCTCGAGGCGTTCCTCGAGCTGGGTCATCTTGCCGCCGAGGCGCTGGTGTGCAGCCTCCATGAGCTGGGCCAACACACCGTCGAGGTCGAGGTTCCGCAGTGTCCGGTAGAGGTAGTACGTACCGCCTACCGGACGTCCGGGCTCCATGCCTGCATAGCGCTTGACCGAGTTCTTGGCCACCATGCGCATGAGCTCGCGGTCTCCCGAGAGCAGCGCCTGGTAGAGCATGCGGGCGATCTCCTCCGGCGACAGCGGTGCCCCACCGCCCCGGCCGCCCCGCTGGCCGCCCTCCCCCTCGCCCTCGCCGTCGCCATCGCCCTCTTGGTCGTCGTCGCCGTCTTGCTGGTCCTGGCCATCTTCACCCTGCTGGTCGGGTGAGTACTCGTCCCCCCGGATCGAGAAATAGATGTCGAAGACCGTCTCGAAGGCCTTCCAATGCGATTGGTTCTTCACCATGGTCGCGGCGAGGGCGTACTTGAAGGCGTCGCGGTCCTCGAGCGGGATGTGCTTGACCGCTTCCATGGCATCGAGGTTCTCGGTCAGGGAAACCGGAATACCGGAGTT
>JAXDQG010000800.1:0-4347 GCA_034667945.1 Acidimicrobiia bacterium
TCGCCGGACGAGACGACGGCGACACGCCCGCCCCTACACGCCAGTTCGATCGCAACCCGCGCCCGAGCCGACTCCTGGCGATTATCCGAGGCGTGTCGGCGTGGCTCAGCCGGCAACACACCCACCTGGTCGAGATACGGCCCATAGCCCACCAGGTCGGTGGCCTCGGCCAGTCGCTTCGACGCCAGCGGAGTCCGCAGTCCCTCGCCCCCCGGCCCGAGCCCGACGACTGACAGCCGCCCACTCACCGCGTGAGCCGGCTCGGGATCATCACCAAGGAAAAATATGGCGCACTGCCGCTCTCCACGTTCGCCAACGGCAGCGCCCGCTCCCCCGCCATCGTCGCCCGTTCGACGTACCAGGCGTGATCCAGCAGACCGGCCCGCTCCACCGCCCTCCGCACCTTGTCGAGGTTCCGGCCGAGCTTCATCACGACGACCGCGTCGGCCCCCGTCAACCCCTCCACCAGCGAATCCTCGTCGCTGATGCCCACCAGGACCCGGAACTCGTCGTCGCGCCGGGTCAACGGTTTGCCGACCACCGCGCTGGCCGCCCCCACTGCGGTCACCCCGGCCACCACCTCGGTGGGATAGCAGGCCGCCAGCCGGTCGTGGAGGTACATGAACGACCCGAAGAACAGCGGGTCGCCCTCACACAACACCGCCACGTCACGCCCGGCGTCGAGATGCCCGGCCAGCAGACGGGCTGCGCGGTCGTAGAACCCGTGCAGGACCTCGGCGTAGGACACGCCGGCGGGAGGCGCCTCGGTAGTTATCGGGTATTCGAGCCGCAGCACCGTCTGCTCGGGCGCCAAATAGGGGCTGGCGGTCGCCGACGCATTCCCAGCCGACCCCCGCTTGGCGAAATGGGCCACAACCGGCGCAGAGCGGAGGATGCGAACGGCTTTGAGCGTTATGAGCTCCGGATCGCCCGGGCCCACGCCGACCCCGTACAGGCGGCCGGACAGGCGTGCGGGCGCCGGCCGCTGGTCCGGTCCGCTCATACCTCGACCTCGCTGGCCAGCGCATTCACCGCTGCCGCCACCATGGCGCTGCCCCCACGCCGTCCCCGGACCGTCAGCCACGGCACCGATTCCAACGTCTCCAGCGCCGCCTTCGACTCGGCCGCGCCGACGAAGCCCACCGGCATGCCCAGCACGGCCGCCGGTCTGGGAGCCACGCCGTCCTGCAACAGCTCGAGCAAGCGGTAGAGGGCCGTCGGCGCATTGCCGATGGCCACAACCGCTCCTTCCAGCCGGGGCAACCAGCGATCGACCGCGGCCGCCGAACGGGTCAGCCCCGCCGCCCGAGCCCGCTCGGCCAGACCCGGCTCGCCCAAGAAGCACAGCACCTCGTTGTTCGCCGGCAACCGTGAACGGGTCACTCCGTGGGCCACCATCTGGGCGTCGGCCAAGATCGGGGCACCGGCCCGCAGCGCCGCCCGCCCGGCCTCTGCCACGCGCGGCGACCAGGCCACGTCGCTGACCAGGTCGACCATCCCGCAGGCGTGGATCATCCGGACGACCACGGCCTCCAGCTCGGCAGGGACCGCCGAAAGATCCGCCTCGGACCGGATGATCTCGAACGACCGTTGGTAGATACGAGCACCGTCGCGCTCGTGGCCCAACTCAACCGGCACTGCCGACCGCCTTCCACTCCGTCGTCCCCGACCACCTGGGTAGGGCCGCCCCATCCCGGTTGACCAGCCCCTCCTTCGTGGCGATGAACGTCACGAGCGAGGCGTCACGACTGGCGCAACACTTCTCGCAGCCCGACAGGTGCATCGGCTCCAGATCACGCTCACCATGCGCCCGAGCCGACTCGATCACCCCGCGGGCCACGCCTTGCACGTCGGCCAGGCCCTGCTCGCAGCCGGTCGAACCGGCGCAGGCAATCACCCGCAAGGCGGGATCGGCAGGATCGGTCGTCAGCCCCAGACACCCCAGCTCGGACACGAGCTGACCGGCCGAGCCGACCGCAACCCCGGCCAGGACGACGCCCTTCCACGGCGTCAGCCGAACCTCGCCGTCGCCGAAGCGGCTGCACAGATCGGCCAGCCCCTCGAGCTCATCGGGCCCGAGCCGACCGAGCCCCGGCGCCGCTCCCACCCATACCCGCCCGGGCTGACGAGCGGCCACCACCCCTATCGGCGGTCCGCACGGCGCAGCCTCCAGCCCACCCGGCACCAGCCGCTCGGTGGCCCGGCGATCGCGCACGTGCACCGCTCCCCCGCCGTCGACCACCACCGAGAACTTGGGCCCGAGTGTCACCTCGCCGTTGCGCTGACGCTCGGTCAGCTGCTCGACCAGTCGCCGGACGATCGCACGGGTGTCGAACCGCTCGTGGACGTCGACGCCGGCCGTGGGGCTGGCCAGGACCGCCCTGGCCCGGTCGCCCTGCGGCACACCGGACGACAATCCGGCGTCGACCAGCAGCCGGGCCGCGGCCGCCAGGCCCAGGACCCCGCGCAGCTGCACATTGGCCCGGTTCGTGATCTCGATGATGCCGTTGCCGTGCTCCCTGGCCACCAGGGCCACCACCCGCACCTGTTCGTCGCGCAGGATCCCACCGGGAACGGTGACCCGCACCAGCGGACCGTCCCGGGCCTCCAGGGGAACGGCGACGTCGGGGCAGTAGCCCCGCACCATCGGCCGGCTCCCCGTGGGCGTCGGAACGGACATCGGTCCGACACTAGGCCATTGCCCTACCGGTGCCCTACCTCCGCCGGAGCCGCGCCTCACCTCCGCGCATCCCCGCGCCGGACCCCGCTGCGCGCCAGCACCTCTCCGGCCCGGTCCACCACCACGACGTCGAGGCCGACCGGACTGCCCTTCAGCACCTCGAGCGCCTGCTCGCAGGCCGCAACCGCCACCACCTCCGCCAGCGCAGGTGCCAGCGGGCCGGCCGACTGCAGGATGGCCAGTGCCGAGTTCGCGCCCCGGGCCCGTTCGCCCAGGGACGCGTCGCCACCGACCTCCCGCAAGCGGGCCGCCAGCCAGTCCCGGTCGATCTGGCTGCGAGCCGAGTGCAGATCCAGGTGGCCGACGGCCAGCTTGGACAGCTTGGCGAAGCCGCCCCCGATGCTCAGCCGCTCTACCGGATGACGCCGCACATAACGCAACAGGTCACCCACGAAGTCACCCATGTCCAGCAGGGCGGTGTCGGGCAGCCCGAAGAGTGTCTGGAGCGCTGCCTCAGACGTCGACCCGGTGCATCCGGCGACGTGCCGATGCCCGGCCGCCCGGGCCACGTCGATCCCCCGGTGGATCGAATGGATCCACGCCGAGCACGAGTACGGCACCACCACGCCGGTCGTGCCCAGCACCGACAGGCCTCCGACGATTCCGAGCCGCGGATTCCACGTCTTGGCCGCCAACACACGGCCGGCCGGGATGGACACCTCCACCTCGACGTCGGGCACCTCCACGTCGGGCACCTCCACGTCGGGCAATTCGACGTCGGGCAATTCGACGTCGGGCACCTCGACCTCGGGCGTCGAGCCGAGACGGGCTGCCTGGGCCGCCTCCCTCAGCGCGAGCTCGATCATCCGGCGAGGGGCCGGATTGATTGCCGGTTCGCCCACCTCCAGGGGCAAACCCGGAAGCGTCACCGTGCCGACGCCCTCGCCCGCCCGAAACTCGAGGCCGGAACCGGCGGCCAACGGGCGCACGGTCACGACCACCAGCACGCCGTGGGTGACGTCCGGATCGTCGCCGGCGTCTTTCACGACCCCGGCGCGGGCGTAGCCGGGGCCGATCTCTTCGGTGGCCAGACGGAACGAAGGCCTCAAGGCCCGAGGCAGGGTGATGGTCACCGGGTCGGGAAATCGACCGGTCAACAGGGCGGTGTAGGCCGCCTTGGCCGCGGCGGTGGCGCAGGCCCCCGTCGTCCAACCCCGGCGGAGCGGACGGTCCGGGATGTCCTCGCCCGACGAATCGTCTCCGTCGCCGAGGCCGTCAGCAATGGTCGGGTCGCCGGCCGGTTCGGTCACAGCACATCTCAGCTCGCGGTCTCGTCCGGTCGCGGTCTCGTCCGGTCGTAGTCTCGTCGGGTCGCAGTGTGGGTCGCCTCGGTTGCTTGCGTCCCGGTCCTGCCCTATGTCTACCCTACGTGCGGTGTTGAAGACCTCGGTGTATCTACCCGACGAGCTGAAGCACGCCCTCAGCGCCCTGTCCGAACGCTCCGGCCGCCGGGAGGCGGACCTTATCCGGACCGCCATCGAGCAGCTGATCGACGGGGCCAGCCGTCCCGCTCTGGAGGGTCCGCTCGAGCGGATCCCCGCGCCGAGCGGCGCCCGGCTCATCGGCGTCGGCGTGGGTCCCGGTGAGCCCGGTCTCCTGACCCTGCG
>JAXDQG010000801.1:0-3390 GCA_034667945.1 Acidimicrobiia bacterium
AGCGGCCGTGCTGGCCCATCAGACAACTCGAGGCCATGACCAGGTCGGGCTTGACCAGGCGCAGCGACTCGTAGTCGAGCCCGAAGGCCTTCATGGCCTTGGGGGTGAAGGACTCCAGCGCCACGTCGGCCCAGCGCACCAGGTCACGAACGACCTCGCGGGCCTCGGGCTTGGACAGGTTCAGTGTGAGGCCCAACTTGCCGGCATTCAGCGAGTTGAACAGTGACGAGTTCTCGGCGCCGACCTGGTCGTTGAAGAACGGCTGGAACGCCCGGGCGGCATCGATGCGTCCCGACGACTCGACCCGCACCACGGTGGCTCCGTAGTCGGCCAGCACCCGCGTGGTCGACGGCCCCGCCACCGCCCACATGAAGTCCAGCACCTTGACCCCGGCGAGCGGCAGCTCGTTCGGGCCGGCCGACGTCGGGGAACCGCCGCCGACAACCACCGGTTGGCGCGCCCGCTCGCCCAACACCACTTCGGAGTGCTCGCCGAGCCTGGGAGCCCGGGTCAATTGACGAAGCGGCGTGCGCGATGCCTTCGCCCAAACCCCGGGGAACCGCAGACCATCGTCATCCACCTGCCAGTAGTCCCGCGACGCCATCTGCTCCATGGCGAGCACGTCGGCGGTCGTGGCGATGGGGGCGATCAGCAAGCGCCGCTCCTGTGCACCAGCCTGCAACTCGGCTTTCGTCCGGCTGCTGGTGAAAGCGGCCACGCAGTCTTTGACCCGCTCGAAGTTGGCCAGCGACTCGCGGCCGTTGCTGAGCATCATGGCGTAGTCGATCCAGTCCTTGTCCCGCGTCGCCTCGTCGCAGAAACCGGCCTCGTGCACCCACTCCATCAAGCGGCGGCTGTAGGGACCCACGGCCGCCCCGAAGACATGGGTCACCGACACATAACCGTCCTTCGCCGGGTAAACGAAGCGCAGGAAGATCTCGCCAGCCTTGATGCCGCCGCCTGCCCGGGTGACCAGCGGCGCATTGGCGAAATGATTCAGCACCGACGACTGGGTCGCCTGCGTGCACGCCAGCTGGGCGGACACGTCGACGTGCTGGCCCCGACCCGAGCGGCCTCGCTCGAACAGCGCGAGCAGGGCGGCTCCGGCCGCCTGGGTGGCCGCGTGCTCGAAGGACTGCGGCACCGATATCCGCAGGGGCGCCCGGTCGGGATCACCGGTGAGTGCCATTGGGCCGGCGGCGGCCCACACCGTCAAATCGGTTGCCGCCCAGTTCGCCTTCGGACCGGAGGTGCCGAAGGGGCTGATCGAGACGTAGATCAGCGCCGGGTTTCGTCGCGCGAGTTCCTCGTAGCCCAGTCCCAGAGCGTCGAGATGGCCGGGCGGTGACGACTGAACGAGGATGTCCGCCCCGGTCGCGAGATCGAGAATGCGGGCGCGGTCCTCCGGCAGGTCCACATCGAGCACGACCGATTTCTTGCCTCTATTGGCAGCCCGGAAGGCCAGGGAGCGGTCCGGACCGGGAGTGTCGCCCATGAACGGCGCCAGCGTCCGGGCCCGGTGACCGTCGGGGGGCTCGACGAGGATCACCTCGGCGCCGAGCAACGCCAGCATCAGACCCGTCATCTGACCCCGCTCGTCGGTGAGATCCAGCACGCGATACGGCGACAACAATCTCGATCCCCTTTGTTCCGGCTCATTCTCTACCCCCGCCCGGCTCACGCGCTCAGGATCGGTCATGGCTCGGTCTGGCACCCCCCGGTGCCGCCATCCAGATGGGCTCCATGACAGGCCTTTGGAGGACGCCGCGGGGTAGACAGTGCAGCCGTGACACGCGTGCAGGCGGACGAATTGTCGCGCCCAGAGCTCCGGAGAGGTGTCCTCCGTTTCGACGATCCGCTGGCCATCGCCACGGCAGCAGCCCTGGTGGTTGCCGTGGCCCTGCGGCTCTGGCCGCGGTCATCGCTGTGGCTGGACGAGGCCCAGTCGGTCGCCTTCGCCCGCCTTCCGCTGGCCGACATCCCCGGGGCGCTCCGCACCGACGGTGCACCACCGCTCTACTACATGCTCCTGCACGTCTGGATGCGGATTTTCGGACGGAGCGACGTGGCGCTCCGCTATCTCTCCGTCGGCATCTCGCTGATCACCCTGCCGATCATGGCGGCCGCCGCTCGGCGGTTCGGCGGTCGTCAGGCCGTGTGGCCGGCGGTGCTGCTGCTGGCGCTCAATCCTTTCGGCATCCGCTACGCCACCGAGACCCGGATGTACGCGCTCGTGGTCCTCGAGGTCACCCTCGGTCTGCTGGTGGTCAGCCTGGCGCTCGAGCAACCGACCCGACTGCGCCTGGTCGGCGTGGCGCTTCTCACGGCCGCGCTGCTCTACACCCATTACTGGGCGATGTATCTCCTGGCCACGGTGGGATTGGTGCTGATCGTCATGGCGTGGCGGCACCGCTCCACCGTTCAGGGGCGGAGGGACCTACAAGTCATTTCGGCGCTGGTGGCCGGGGGCGTGCTGTGGCTGCCCTGGATCCCGGTGTTCCGCTTCCAGGGCGCGCACACGGCCACACCGTGGACCCGTCCACCGACGCTCGGCCGAGGGCTCGACGTGCTGCCCATCCAAGCGGGTGGCCACGAACCGCCGGCGGTGCTGCTGGCCTGCATCCTCGGCGTGCTCATCGCCGCCGCGCTCTTCGCCCGGCCGGTGGAGCCCTGGCGAACCGACCTGCGTTTCCCTTCCTACGCTCCGGCTCGCGCCTTGCTGGGCATCTTCGTGGTCGCGCCGCTGTTGGCGGCGTTCGGTGGGCGGATCAGCGGAAGCGCGTTCGCCGGCCGCTACACCTCGGTGGTCTTCCCCTTCCTGATCGTGCTGGCGGCGGTGGGCGCGTCCCACATCGGTCGGCGCGACGCTCGAATCGTCGTGCTTGCCTTGGCCTGCGTGGTGTCGATCCCGCTGGCGATCGGGGAGGCCCGCACGCCGCGCACGCCGGCGGCCTCCTTCGCCTCTTATGTCAAGGCCGAAGCCCGTCCGGGCGACGTGATCATCTACTGCCCGGACCAGCTGGGCCCGGCACTCAGCCGACTGCTCGAGAACACGCCGGCCAGCGGCCTGCAGCAGGGCACGTTCCCGCTGTGGGCCTCGCCTGCCCGCGTGAACTGGATCGATTATTCCAGCCGCTATCGGACCGCCTCTGCGTTCGAGTTCGCCGCCGACGCCGTGCAGCGGGCCGGCCACGGCGCCATCTGGGTGGTCTGGAGCTCGCGCTACCCGCCCACGGAGCCGTCCTGCCTGACGCTGCGGGCCGCCTTGTCCTTCCTGCGTCCGACCGAGGAACAGCTGGTGAAAGACCGCCCCGACGACTATCTCGACCACGGCGCACTGCTGCGCTACCCCGCCTCGAGAGCCGATGCCCTCGGCGACACCTCCACCAC
>JAXDQG010000802.1:0-5801 GCA_034667945.1 Acidimicrobiia bacterium
CTCGTCGCGGCCCTGGGCCGCGACGTCGTCGTGCGCGGTGATCCCAGCACCGTGGTGGTCGACCAGGTGGCGTACGACTCGCGCTCGGTGGGTCCGGGTGCGCTGTTCTGCTGTGTGCCCGGCCAGCAGGTCGACGGTCATGCCTTCGCCAGCGATGCCGTCCGGGCCGGCGCGGTCGCCCTGCTGGTCGAGCAGCGCCTGGCGATCGATGTCGTGCAGGTCCAGGTGCCCGACGCCCGCATCGCCATGGCCATCGCGGCCGCCGAGCTGTGGCGTCACCCCTCTCGCCGCCTCCAGGTCATCGGGGTCACAGGCACCAACGGAAAGACCACCGTGGCCCATCTCATCGGGACCATCCTGTCGTCCGCCGGCCGCCCCTGCCCGGTGCTGGGCACCCTGACCGGCGCCCGCACGACGCCGGAGGCTCCCGACCTGCAGGCCGCACTCTCCAACTTCCTGGACCGGGGCGCAGCCGCGGTAGCCATGGAGGTGTCCTCCCACGCTCTCGCCCTCCATCGCGTCGACGGGCTTCATTTCGCCTTGGCCATGTTCACGAATCTCAGCCGCGACCATCTCGACTTCCACGGGACGGAGGCCGCCTACTTCCAGGCCAAGGCCCGCCTGTTCGATCCCGACCTCTCCGCCCGGGCGGTGGTGAACCTCGACGATCCACGCGGTCGCCTGCTTCGTGACGCCGCCCTGATTCCCACGGTCGGCTATGCGCTGGCCGATGCCGCCGATGTCCAGCTGAGCCCCGGCGGGACGCAGTTCCGCTGGCGAGGCGCGCCCATGTCCGTGCCATTGGCCGGTCGACACAACCTCTCCAACGCCATCGGGGCGGCCACGGCCGCGGCTGAGCTCGACATCTCCGTCGATGCCATCGCGCGAGGCCTGGCCAGCGTTCCGCGGGTGCCCGGCCGCTTCGAGCCGGTGGAGGCCGGGCAGCCCTTTCGGGTCGTCGTCGACTACGCCCATACGCCGGATGCTTTGGCCCGGGTGCTGGAAGCCGCGCGCGAAATCACCCCGTCGCCTGGCCGGGTGATCTTGGTCTTCGGTTGCGGTGGCGATCGCGACCCCTCGAAGCGGGCACCCATGGGGCGGGTGGCCTCCCGCCTGGCCAACCTGGTGGTGCTCACCTCGGACAATCCCCGTCACGAGGACCCGGGCGCCATCATCGCCGCGGTACGGGGGGGTCTCGACCCTGCCACCCCGACCATCATCGAGCCCGACCGGCGAGCGGCCATCGCCGACGCGCTGCGCGAGGCCCGGGACGGCGACATCGTGGTCATCGCCGGCAAGGGCCACGAGACCACGCAGGTCATCGGTGATGTCGAGCTGCCATTCGAGGACCGGACGGTGGCCTCTGAACTGTTGGCGAACCGGGCTGGGGATCCGGCGTGATCCGGCTGCTCATCGCGGCCGCCACCGCGCTCGTGGTCTCGCTGTTCGGCACCAAGTACCTCATCAAGCTGTTGACCGCTCGCCGGATCGGCCAGTACATCCGCGAGGAAGGACCCCAACACCACCAGGTGAAGGCGGGCACCCCGACCATGGGCGGGCTGGCCATCGTGGGCGGGGCCTTCGCCGGCTACGTCGTCTCCAACACGTATCGGGGCGTCTACACCCGCACCGGGCTCGTGGTGATGATGGCCATCATCGGGGCCGGCGTCGTCGGCTTCCTCGACGACTGGATCAAGATCAGGCGGGCCCGCAATCTCGGACTCACCAAGCGAACCAAGCTGGCCGGCCAGCTCGTCGTGGCTGTCGGCTTCGCCGTGGCCATGGTGCGCTACGCCGGCGTGGACACCCACCTGTCCTTCACCCGGCCCATCGCCCCGCTACCCCTGGGCGGCTGGGTGTGGGCGATCTTCGCGGTGCTGATGATCCTGGGCTCGACCAACGCGGTCAACCTCACCGACGGCCTGGACGGCTTGGCTGCCGGCTCCTCTGCGCTGGGCTTCGCCGCCTACACGATCATCGCCTTCTGGCAGTTCCGCCACCCCGGTACCTACGGGACATCGGTGCCCCATGCCCTCGACCTGGCGGTGATCTCGGTCTCGATGATGGCGGCCTGCGTGGGGTTCCTGTGGTGGAACGCCAACCCGGCCAAGATCTTCATGGGCGACGCCGGCTCGCTCGCCCTCGGCGCGGCCTTCGCCACCATGGCACTGGCCACGGACACCGCCCTGTTGCTGCCCATCCTGGGCGGGCTGTTCGTGATGGAGACTTCATCGGTGATGGTGCAGGTGGGCGCCTATCGCCTTCAGCGGGGCCTGCCACCCGCCCAGCGGAAAAGGCCGTTCCGCATGGCCCCGATCCACCACCACTTCGAGCTGGGCGGATGGCCCGAGACCACCGTGATCATCCGCTTCTGGATCATCTCCGGCATGTGCACGGCGGTGGCCCTCGGACTGTTCTACGCCGACTTCATCGCCACCGGGGCGGTGGACTGATGGCCCCGGTGCTGGTGGTCGGGCTCGGCATCACCGGGCAGGCGGTCGTCCGTGCCCTGCGCGCCCGTCACGTGCCGGTCATCGCCGTCGACGATCGGCCAACCGACGAGCAGGCCGCCATGGTCGACTCGGTCGGTGCCCGTTTCGTGGGCGCGCCCGACGAAACCCTGCTGGCACGACTGGTGGACGAGGTCGCCGAGGTGCTGCCCACGCCGGGTCTGCCGGAACGTCATCCGGTGTTCGGCCTGGCCCAGCGGGCCGACGTCGGGGTGATCTCGGAGTTCGATCTGGCCGCCCGCTGGGATGGGCGCCCACTGGTGGCCATCACCGGCACGAACGGCAAGACGACAGTGACGATGATGGTCACGGCCATGCTGCAGGCTTCAGGGCGCCGGGCGGCCGCCGTGGGCAACACCGAGGTGCCCCTGGTTGCGGCGTTGGACGACCCCGACATCGAGGTATTCGTGGTCGAAGCGTCGTCGTTCCGTCTGGCGACCAGCCACGCCTTCGCCCCGCGGGTGGCGACCTGGCTCAACTTCGCTCCCGACCATCTCGACGTACATCTCTCGCTGGACGCCTATGAAGAGGCGAAGGCTCGCATCTGGGCCGGTCAGGGCCCCACCGATGTGGCCGTGGCCAACGCCGAGGACCCCGTGGTCGCTGCCCGGACGGCCGAGGCCAGAGGCCGGGTCGTGACGTACGGCATCGAGCGGGGCGAGTGGCGGGTGCGGCACGGGCGCCTGAGCGGGCCCGACGGAGAAGACCTGCTCGCGGTGATCGACCTGCCGCGGTCGCTACCCCATGACGTGGGAAACGCCCTGGCCGCGGCGGCGACTGCGCACCACGTCGGGGCCTCGCTGGAGGCCATCCGCCAGGTGCTGTCCGGCTGGCAGCAGCTACCTCACCGGGTGCAGTTGGTGGCCCGCCGCCCGGACGGCGTGGGCTTCTTCGACGATTCCAAGGCAACCACGCCGCACGCGGTCCGGGCTGCACTGGCCGGATTCGGCTCGGTCGTGCTGATCGCCGGCGGGCGTAACAAGGGCCTCGACCTGTCCGAGCTGGCCCGTGAGGCCGAGCGGGTGCGAGCTGTGGTGGCGATCGGCGAGTCCGCCGACGAGGTGGCGGCAACGTTCGCCGGTGTGCGCCCCGTGGTGATGGCCTCCTCGATGGACGAGGCCGTGGCCCGTGCCGACGAGCTGGCCCGGCCGGGCGACGAGGTGCTGCTGTCACCCGGTACGGCCAGCTTCGACTGGTATCGCAGCTACGGCGAGCGCGGTGACGACTTCGCCCGGTCAGTCCGGGCCTTCCTGAGCGGCGGTGAGGGATGAGCAATCCGGTCATGAGACGGTCGATCCGTGACGATCTGCGGGTCGCGCTCGGAGTGAGCGTGCGCGCCGGTATCGGTGCGAGAGCCAAACGGCGGGCGTCGAAGCGCCAGGCGAGTCGAGGGATCAAGGCCAGCGGACGGACCAAGGCCAGCGGACGGACCAAGGCCAGCGGGCGTCCGACCGCCACGTTCACCGGCCTGCTGGCGGTTTTGCTCTGCCTCAACCTCATCGGCCTGGTGATGGTGCTGTCGGCCTCGTCGGTGACCTCGCAGGCCGAATACGGCAACCCCTGGTACTACGTTCAGCGCCAGGCCATGTGGTCGGCCGTAGGTGCTGTCGTCCTCCTGGCTGTGCAGCGCATCGACTACCACCGCTGGCGCCCCTTCACCCGTATCGGCCTGCTGGGCGCCATCGTGCTGTTGGCCCTGGTGCTCATCCCGGGCGTGGGTCTGGGGGCGAACGGCGCCACCCGGTGGATCGGTTACGGGCCGATCGGCATCCAGCCATCCGAGCTGGCCAAGCTGGCCGTGCTGGTTTTCGTGGCCGACCTGCTCGGTCGCCGGCTGCACCGGATGCACGAGACGCGGATCACCCTGCGTCCGGTCCTGGTCGTCACCGCGGTCGTGGCCGGGCTCATCATGATGCAGCCGAACCTCGGCACCACCTTGGTCATCGGGGCCATCGTGGCCGCCATGCTGTTCGTGGCCGGCGTGCCCCTGGGCCGCTTGGCCGTGATGGCCTCGCTGGGAACCGCACTGGCCACCGCGGCCGCGCTGGCGGCCCCCTACCGGCGGGCCCGGGTGTTCGCCTTCCTCGACCCGTGGGCCGACCCGATGAACACCGGCTACCAGACGATCCAGGCCTGGGCAGCCCTTTCCGAGGGCGGGCTCTCCGGCGTCGGCGTGGGTGCCGGCCGGGCGAAGTGGGGCTTCCTGCCCTTCGCCCACACCGACTTCATCTTCGCCGTGGTGGGTGAGGAGTTCGGCCTGCTCGGGGCCACTGCCCTCATCGGGCTGTTCGTGCTGCTCGGTGTGTTGGGCGTCCGCACGGCGCTGCGGGCTCCGGACCCCTTCGGCATGCTGCTGGCTGCCGGCGTCACCACGTGGTTCATCGTGCAGGCCTTCGTCAACATCGGGGCTGTCGTGGGCGTGTTGCCCATCACCGGCGTGCCGCTGCCGTTCGTATCAGCCGGTGGTTCGTCGCTCCTGGCCTCGATGGCGGCGGCCGGCCTTCTGCTCAACGTGGCCCGCCAGAGCAGGGAATCCCGCCCGGTCGAGAGCGACGCATCGTCCCGTGGGGGAGCCGACCGCGCCGCTGTCCGCACCTCTCCGCTCGTTCCGGCGGGTCGCTGACGCCGCCCGCCAGAGCGGCTGCGCAGGTGGCCTTTCCTCAGCCGCTCTGTCACCCGCTCATCGTGGGCTCACCGCGCGGATGAGGCCTCCCGGACGCTTCCGACCTGCGGTGGGAGAGATGTCAGGTCCGCTCCGATCTGTCCGCGACGTACTGAGCTCGAACATGTCACACGTTCCACCTTTTGCCCTCGACCCTGTGGAATCCTTGAGCGTCGTGCCCTCCGATCGACCCACCTCGCCCGGCGAGCCCGTGGCGGCGGCTCGTCCGGCGGCGGCCACCTGGCTGGTGGTCGCCGGTGGCGGCACCATCGGGCATCTCATGCCTGGCCTCGCCGCTGCCGAAGCACTGGTCGAACGAGGCTGTCCGCGTGAGCAGATCCACTTCGTGGGCAGCTCTCGTGGTGTGGAGGCCACCCGGCTGCCGGCCGCGGGCTGGTCGGTCAGCCTCCTGCCTGGCCGAGGTCTGCAGCGCAAGGCCACGCCCGCGAATGTCGGGGCGGTGTGGGGGCTGTTGCGGGCGGTCGGCCTGGCCCGTCACCTGCTCCAGCGTCATCAACCGGCCGTGGTGCTGGCCACCGGTGGCTACGCCTCCGTGCCATGTGTGCTGGCGGCGGCCATGGCCCGGATCCCGGTCGTGGTGGCCGAGCAGAACGCCGTGCCGGGCGCGG
>JAXDQG010000803.1:0-9215 GCA_034667945.1 Acidimicrobiia bacterium
CCGCGCCGCCCGGCGAGGTGCGTCGACTCACCGCCACGCCGGGCGCCAACAGCCCTGCCGCCTCCTCACCCATGGCAGGATGAGCGGCCACCAACTCGGTCAGGTCGACATTGCGGGCCAGCGAGTCTCGTACGACACCGCCCACCAGCGCGTGCGCCTCGCGGAACGGCATGCCCCGGCCGACCAGCCACTCCGCCAGGTCGGTGGCGGCGAGATAGGGCGAGTCTGCGGCGGCCTGCATCCTTTTCCGCTCGAAACGAGCCGTGGACATCATCCCGCTCATGGCGGCCAGGGCCAGCTTCATCTGGTCGACCGCGTCGAACAGAGGCTCTTTGTCTTCCTGCAGGTCGCGGTTGTAAGCGAGTGGCAGCGCCTTCAACATGGCCAAGACGCCGGTCAGATGACCGAGGAGCCGCGCCGCCTTCCCCCGCGTGAGCTCGGCGATGTCCGGATTCTTCTTCTGGGGCATCATCGAGGAGCCGGTGGCGAAGCGATCGTCCAGCCGCACGAAACCGACCTCGTCCGACGACCAGAGAATGATCTCCTCCGCCAGGCGAGACAGGTGCACGGCCGTCAGCGTGAGAGAGAAGAGGGCCTCGGCCACGAAGTCCCTGTCGGAGACCGCGTCGAGTGAGTTCTCGAACAAGCGCGAGAAGCCCAGTTCTTGCATGGTGAGCCGGGGCTCGAGCGGCAACGACGCGCCGGCGAGCGCGCCCGCGCCGAGCGGTGACACGTCCGTACGGCGGCGGCAATCGAGCAGGCGGTCGACGTCACGCCCGAGCGCCCAGCCATGGGCCAGAAGGTGGTGGGCGAGCAGGACTGGCTGCGCACGCTGGAAGTGCGTATAGCCCGGGAGATACGTATCGCCGGCCTCCCGGGCGCGGTCGAGGAGCACCCGCTGGAGGCCGAGCACGCGGCGCGCCACCTCGAGCAGCTCGGCCTTGGTGTAGAGGCGGAGATCCGTTGCGACCTGATCGTTGCGCGACCGACCGGTGTGCAACTTGGCGCCGGCCGGTCCGGCCAGCTCGGTCACCCGCCGCTCGATGGCGGTGTGGATGTCCTCGTCGGAGGGCAGGAACTCGAAGCGTCCCTCGCCGAGCTCGCGCTCGACCCGATCGAGCGCGTCGAGGATGGAGGCGAGCTCCGTGGAGTCGAGCAGGCCGACCTTGGTCAACATGCGCGCGTGCGCGCGCGAGTTGGCCAGATCCTGGGGAGCCAGCCGCTGGTCGTAAGGCAGGCTCACCGTAAAGGCAAGAAGCTCTGCCGCCGGGCCTTCCGCGAACCGTCCGTGCCACAACGTGCTCATCGGCGGACCTCGCCAGTGCGCATCTCAAATTCGTTGCGCATAAAACTTACGATCTCCTGTCGTCCGATCGGCGCCCTGATCCCGCTGCTGGAAACAAGGCGCGTTTGGGCGAGCCGATCGAGGCTACAGCCCCGCGAGCTCCCGGAGGCGTTCAGCCAAGGCGCTTCCTTCATAACCGGCCGATGCGACAACGAGAACCGTGTCGTCTCCCGCCACTGTTCCGAGTACGCCGTCGATGCCACCGCGGTCGAGGGCGGAGGCGACGACGTGTGCCGAGCCGGGCGGCGTACGGAGCAAGACCAGATTCGCCGAGGCATGCACCTCCACTGCCCAGTCACCCAGGACGCGGCGCAGGTGTTCGTTGGGAGCCACCTGCTCGGAAGGGTGCTCGGGAATGGCATAGACCAGCTCGCCGCCCGGCACCCGCACCTTTATGGCGCCGAGCTCGTCGAGGTCACGGGACACGGTGGCCTGGGTGGCCACCACCCCGTCGGCGGCAAGTAGCTCGACGAGCTGTCCCTGGCTGGCCACCGGCTTCTCGGCGAGCAGGCGGATGATGCGATGCTGCCGCTGGGTCTTCGAGGGACCTCCTGCCACAGCGTCAGGACCCTTCCCCGACCAGGAACGTGAGCAGGCCCCGAGCGGCATGCATTCGGTTGCGGGCCTGCTCCCACACTCGGCTGCGCGGACCCTCCAGTACCTCGGCGGTCACCTCTTCGCCCCGCCGGGCGGGGAGGCAGTGCAGAAAGACGGCGCCCGGCGCGGCGCGGTCCATCAGCTCCGCCGTGACCTGGTAGGGGGCGAAGACGTGACGCCGGCGAGCAGTCTCGGCCTCCTGACCCATCGAGACCCACACGTCGGTGCACACGACGTCAGCCCCATCAGCGGCCTCACCGGGCTCGGTGGTCTGGTACGGCTCGGCTCCGGCGCGGCGAATGCGCACCAGGTCGGCATCGCTCAGCCCGAACCCGGTCGGGCTTGCCACCCGCACCTTCATGCCCGACAGGGCTGCCCCCAGGCACAACGAGCGGCAGACGTTGTTGGCGTCGCCGATCCAGGCAATCGTGCGACCACCGAGCCCGCCGAGTTGCTGCCGAATGGTGAACAAGTCGGCAAGCGCCTGCATCGGATGCGCCCGGTCGGAGAGCAGATTGACAACCGGAACCCAGTCGACCCGCGCCATCCGCTCGACGGTTCCGTGGTCGAACACCCGGGCCCCCACGATGGCGTAGTAGCCGGCCAGCGTGCGGGTCACGTCCTCGACCGATTCACGGTCGTCGAGGCCTACCTCTACCCCGGTGATGTATGCCGGATGCCCTCCGAGCTGAACGACGGCCATCTCCATCGAGTGGCGGGTGCGGGCCGAAGGTTTCTCGAAAACCATGGCGACCCCCTGCCCGTCGAGCAGCTTCGCGGGCGCCGTGACCTCGGCCAGGTCCAGCACCCGGGCCAACTCCGCCGGCGAGAGATCGTCGACGTCCAGCAGATGGCGGCGGCTCACGGGTCTCCCAACACGCGGTGCAACAGCTCTACCGCCTCGTCGATCTCGGCCTCGCTGACGGTGAGCGGCGGCGTGAGCCTGATGGCGGTGGGCGTGATGCCGTTCACCACGAGCCCGCGCTCGAGGCAGGCAGCGGCCACTTCGGGCCCGCTCCTGCTGGAAAGCTCGGCGGCCACGATGAGCCCGGCGCCGCGGACGGAGCTGACCCCATCAAGCTTCTCGAGCTTCTCGCGCAGGTATTGGCCCCGTTCAGCGGAGCGGGCCGCGAGGCTGTCCCGCTGCATGATCTCGAGGACCTTGCGGGCGGCGGCAGTAGCCAGAGGTTGGCCGGAGTAGGTCGAGCCGTGGTCGCCGGGCTGGAACGCCGCCGACACATCGGCCCTCGCCCACAGCGCGCCGATGGGTACCCCGTTGCCCAGCGCCTTGGCCAGGCACACCACATCGGGCTTGATGCCGTAGTGGTGGAAACCGAACCAACGACCTGTCCGCCCGAGTCCCGTCTGGACCTCGTCGACCATGAGCAACATGTTCCGCTCGTCGCAGAGACGACGAGCCGCTTCGAGGAACGCCGGCGTGCACGGGTTGACGCCCCCCTCCCCCTGAATGGTCTCGAGCAGGATGGCGGCCACGGAGTCGTCGATGGAGGCCTCGAGCGCCTCGATGTCGTTGAGCGCGACATGGCGGAACCCCTCGGGCATGGGCGCGAACGGCTCATGCTTGGTCGGCTGCCCGGTAGCTGCCAGGGTGGCAAGCGTGCGGCCGTGGAACGAGCCGTAGGTGGTCACGACGCCGAAACGACCATGGCCCGCCCACTTGCGGGCCAGCTTGATGGCGGCCTCGTTCGCCTCCGCCCCTGAGTTGCAGAAGAACACCTGGCCACCTGCGGGAGCACCATCGCCAATGAGACGATCGATCTCGAGCGCCACGTGCCAGGCGTGCTCGGTGGCGAACAACGACGACACATGCAGCAGGGTGGCCGCCTGGGTGGCCAGCGCCTCGGCCACCTCCGGGTTGGCGTGCCCGAGAGCGACAACTGCCAACCCACCCAGGAAGTCGAGGTAGCGCCGGCCCTCTCGATCCCACAACTCGGTGCCCGCGCCGCGCACGAACATCACCTTTGGCGCGCCGAAGTTCGGCATGATCGGGCAGCGGGAAAGATCCGCCGGAGCACCGACCAGTTGGGCGTGTTCGCTCATGTGAGTCCTCCCTGGTGACGCGTGGCCTCGCCCGAGCCTTTGGCCGGCGCGGCGTAGCGGGTGATCATGGTGCCGATGCCGGCATCGGTGAACAGCTCGAGCAGCAGCACATGGGGGCGCCGACCATCGATGAGATGTGCCGAGTGCACCGCGCCCTCAATGGCGTTGAGGCACGCCTCGACCTTGGGGATCATGCCGGTGGAGACTGCGCCGGACTGGATCAGCAGCCGCAGCTCGGCCGCCGTGCACCGGGAGATGAGGCTGTCGGGGTCGGCCACGTCGCCGCGCAGGCCCTCGATGTCGGTCAGAAAGATGACCTTCTCGGCGTTCAGCGACTGGGCGATGGCACCCGCCACCGTGTCGGCGTTGATGTTGTACGCCTGACCATCGTCCCCGACGCCGATGGTGGCGACGACCGGGATCAAGCCCTCGGCCAGGAGACGTTGCAGGATGGCCGGGTTGATGGCCGCGACGTCGCCGACGAATCCCAGGTCGGGATCTCGCAGGGTCGCCTGGATGAGCGCAGCGTCTTCGCCGGAGACGCCGACGGCAAGCGGACCGAAGCGGTTGATGGCGCCGACGAGCTCTCGGTTGACCTTGCCCACCAGCACCATGCGCGTGATGTCCAGCGACTCGGCATCGGTGACGCGGAGGCCGTTCTTGAACGTGCTCTCCTTGCCGAGCCGCACCATGAGGTCGGTGATCTGCGGGCCGCCGCCGTGCACAACGACCGGCAAGATCCCCACCGAGTGCATGAGGACGACGTCACGGGCGAATGAAACGTCGCCACCCTCGGTCATGGCATTGCCGCCGTATTTGACCACGACAACCTTGCCCCGAAAGCGCTGGATGTAGGGCAGCGCCTCGGCGAGCAGGCGGGCGGTCAGATCGGCATCGGTACTCACGGATACAACCCCGCTACGGGCAGGCCCGCGGTCTCGGGGAGACCGCAGATCAGATTGGCGGACTGGATGGCCTGGCCGGACGCGCCCTTCACCAGGTTGTCGAGCGCGCCCAGGGCGATCACCCAGCCGGTGCGCTCGTCCACCCGAACCGTCACGTGGAAGGCGTTGGAGCCCAGCGTGGCCTTGGTCGACGGCGACCTCTCGGACACGACCACGAACGGCTCGCCGCGGTAGAAGTCGGCGTAGTGCTCGAGCAACGACGCAGTCGTCAGGCCCGCTTGCGCCGGCCTCGCGTAGCAGGTGGCCAGGATTCCCCGATTCATCGGTGCCAGGTGCGGGGTGAAGATGACCTGACAGCCGTGGCCGATGGCCTGCTCGATCTCGGGCGTGTGCCGGTGGTTGAGCAGGCCGTAGGCGGTGAAGTCCTCGTCCACGGTGCAGAACGTGGTGTTGGGCTTGGCCGGACGCCCGGCGCCGGAGACGCCGCTGGCCGCGTCGACCACGATGCCGTCGGCCACCACCAGCTCTGCGTGCACGAGGGGCGCCAGCGTGAGAGCGGCCGTGGTCACGTAGCACCCCGGCGACGCGATCAACGACGCACCCTGGTGCTCGGCCCGATACAGCTCGGGTAGGCCGTAGACGAAGTCGGCCAGCAGTTCCGGGCAGTGGTGCTCTTCTCCGTACCAGCGTGGATAGAGCGAGGCATCCTTCAGCCGGAAGTCTGCGGCCAGATCGACGATGCGCTTGGCCCGACTGCGCAACTGTGGCACCAACCTCTGTGAGGAGCCGTGGGGCAGACCGAGGAAGACCAGGTCGAGCCCGGCGAAACGATCTGGGTCGACCGCCTCGAAGCGCATGGACGGGTACGCCGCCGCCAGGCTCGGGTACAGCTCGCCGACCCCCACGCCGGCCTGCGTCTCACCCGTGACGGCGACCACCTCGAAGCACGGGTGCTGCGCACACAGCCGAAGGAGCTCTGCGCCGGTGTAGCCGGAAGCGCCGATGATGCCAACGGAAAGCACCGGGCAACCTTATACGCGTGGGTGCATAGATATGCAACGCAAATTTGAACATCTGCACGACCTCGGAGACCGGCTCCGGGGTCATCTTGATTGTCACACCCCCCGCGTACGCTGCCGCCCATGACCGATGACCTCGATCTGCCTGCTCTCAAGGCTGTGGCTGCGCTCTACCACCGGTATCTCACCGGACTGCTGCTGGGCCTGGTCCAGCGACATGGACCCCAGCGCGCGGCCGAGGTGTGCTTCCGCACATTTCGCCGGCAGCACCTCGAGAAGTTCCTTCCGGGGTTGGAGAAGCTCGGCCTGACGAATCTGCCCCCCGCTGTGGCGTGTGCGCAGTACCACTACCTGTCCAATGCGCTCGGGGGCGTGGCCGTCGAGTGGATCCCCGAATCCGATCGCAAGTCGTGGGTGCGCTACCGACCACCACGGTGGATCTTCGACGGCACGGCTGTCTGCGGCATTCCCACCGAGGTCAGCCGGGCGATGCTCTGGGGCTGGCACGCTCACAACGGCGTCTCATTGGGCAACCCCCGGCTGGGGTTCGTGTGCACGTCGCTGGTCACCGATGCGGGTGCGGGCCTGGTCGGCTACTACATCGAAGAGGATCGAGAGCTCCAGCCGGACGAGCGCCTTCGCTTCGCCCCGGCCGAGAGCCCGCCCGGCCCCGCCGGGGACCTGCCCTCTGTCGACTGGCAACCCGACCGGCTCGCCAAGGTCGAGCGCAACTACGCCATGGAGTACGTCCGTTCGATCCTGCCCGAGCTCTGTGCGGTGCTGGGACCGGCCGACGCAGGTCACGTCGGTCGCACTGCCGGGAGGCAGGTCGCCATGCAGTATCACGACGAGCTGTGCGGCCCGCTCTCGAGCGACGGCGGCAGGGGTGCGGCACCGGCGGAACGTAGTCCTGAGAGCTTCGCCCGCCTGTTGGCGCGCCTGTCCAAGGCGCAGTCGGACCGGGTCACGGTCGAGGTGGCGGCCAGCGGGCACGAGGCCTTCGTCAGGCAGACGTCGTGGAATGTCGTGGGCGGCACGCTCCTGCCGCCCGAAGGCTTCGAGGCCTGGGCCGGCCTGTGGGAAGGGCTGGCCGCCGTGCATGCCGATCCCCCGGGTCTTCGGCTGGACGTGCTCGAACGGCTCGACCTCGGCGATCCCTACTTCGAGTGGCGCATCCGACGGAGGCGGCGTTGAGCTATCAGGCGCGGAGAGTTCAACCGCGCAGCGAGGCGTGGTGGGCGGCCTCTACCGCTTCGATGGACCGGCGCCGCACCTCTCCGACCTCGGCGTCGGTGAGCGTGTGATCGGCCGCCTGCAAGCGGAGGCGATAGGCGAGAGAGCGCTGGCCCTCGCCTACGGCGGCGCCCCTATAGACATCGAACAATCGCACATCGACGAGCAACGGCCCGGCTGCCTGTCGGATGGTGGCCTCGACGGCTCCCGCTGCGACGTCCTCTCCCGCCACGAAGGCGAGGTCGATGTCCGCGGAGGGATAGCGGCTGAACGGTCGATAGGGCCGATCACCGTGCGGCATGGCCAGCAGCCTGGACAGGTCGAGCTCCAGCCATGCGACGCGCTCGGGCACCTCGTAGGCCTCGAGCACCGCCGGATCGATCTCACCGACCACGCCCACGACCTGGCCATCGACCTCGATATGGGCCGTCCTGGTCGGGTGCATGCCGGCTGGCTCGGCGGTGACCAGTCGGCTGTTGTCGATCGCCAGCGCATCCCGTACGGCCGCCCAGACCTCAACCGCTGCGGGCGCTTCCTCGCCACTCAGTGCCACGCCCACCTGCTCCCGTTCGTCGGGCAGCTCGGCGCCACGATCGGTGGGTAGATACACATGGCCGAGCTCGAACAGCCGTCCTCCCTGCATGCGGTGGGAGGCGTTGTAGGCCAGGGTCTTGAGCAGACCTGGGCGGAGCGAGGTGCGCAAAACGGACTCTTCAGCGGCCAAGGGGTTGGTCACCGTAACTGCGTCGGCGGACAGTCCGGCTCGAGCCAGGTCGTCCGGAGCCAGGAACGGCAGCGGCATCGCCTCGGTGAGCCCTGCCCCCACGAGGGTGCGACGCACGAGTCGGCGGTCCTGCTGCCGTGCGGTCAGCGACCCAGCCCGGGGCGACGTCGGCACCGATTTGGGGATGCGGCTGTAGCCGTACTGCCGTGCGATCTCCTCGATGACGTCGATCTCGATCGTCGTGTCGGGGCGGAACGAAGGCACGGTCACCTGCACCGCGTCGCCGTGCTCTTCGACCTCGAAGCCGATCGGCCTGATGAGTCTGCCGATGTCCTGCGGAGTCAAGTCCAGTCCGAGGATCTGGTTCACCCTGCTGGGCCGAACCCGGACGCGGGCCTGGCCGGGCCAGTTCCCGGCCACATCAACCGACCCCGGCAACAGCTCGACCGGCGACGACTCGGACAACAGCTGGACAAAGCGTCGCATCGCTAGGTCGACCACCAGCGGGTCGGCCCCACGCTCGAACCTGGTCGACGCCTCCGACCGGAGACCCAACCGGCGAGACGTGCGCGCGATGGAGAGCGGATCCCACCACGCCATTTCGAGCAGCACATCCGTGGTCGAGTCGGAGATCTCAGTGCTGAGCCCGCCCATGACGCCGGCGATGCTGATCGCCTCGTCGTTGCCGTCGGCGACCACGCCGTCGCTGGCTTCCAGTGTCCGGGTCTGGCCGTCGAGGGTCACGATGTGCTCGCCGTCGCGCGCCCAGCGGACCCGGATGCGGCCGTCCGCCACTTTGGCCCGGTCGAAGGTGTGCGACGGTTGACCGAGCTCGAGCATCACGTAGTTCGAGACGTCGACGATGTTGTTGATGGGCCGCATGCCGAGCGCCAGAAGGCGGTTCGCCAGCCACGAAGGACTCGGGCCGACCTTCACGTTCCTCAGCACACGCGAGACAAATCGGCCGCACAGGTCCGGATCGACGATCTCGGTGGCTGTGACCTGAGCGGCTTCGCCAGCACCCACCGCTTCGGCTACCTGCGGATCCGGCAGGGTGAAGGGCAGCTCGAGCCGGGCAGCCACATCCCTCGCCACGCCGGCGACCGACAGAGCGTCCGGCCGGTTGCCCGTGAGATCAAGGTCGAAGAGCACATCCTCGGTGAGGCCAAGGGCCTCGCTCACCGACTGACCCACCTTGGCCGACGACGGAAGGATCAGAATTCCGGCATGGTCGTCGCCGAGCTGCAGTTCCTGCGCCGAGCAGAGCATGCCGTTCGACCACTCGCCCCGCAGCTGCCGCCGCTCGATCAGGCGGCCATCGGGCATGGTCG